>JAULZJ010000266.1:0-3316 GCA_032117435.1 Candidatus Nanopelagicales bacterium
GCTCCCGGGAGAAGTAGCTGCCGATCGCCCACGCAAGGGACGCCGCGAGCGCGACGGTGGTGAGGACGATGATCACGACCAGGCGGGCGTAGATCGGATTGGTGCGCGGCGCGGGTGTGACCGGGAGGGGGGTCGAGACGAACGGTCGCCCCGGGATCCGGGTGGTCGGGTCGTCTCCGGGCATGACCACATCGTGGCAGCGCGCGCGCTCCGTCGCACCCTGCTGGCACGATCGGGTCCGTGACGGACGCGGTGGCCCGGGTCGCGGTCGATGTGCCGCTGGCCCATCTGGACCGCCTCTTCGACTACGCCGTCCCGGCCTCCATGGATGCCGAGGCACAGCCGGGCGCGCGGGTGCGCGTGCGCTTCGCCGGACGCCTCGTCAATGGCTACATCGTCGAGCGGACCACCGAGAGCGAGCACGCCCGCCTCGCACCCCTGCAGCGCGTCACCTCGCCACTTCCGGTGCTCACCCCCGACATGCTTGACCTTTGCCGGTCCGTGGCCGACCGCTACGCAGGGATGCTGCCCGATGTCCTGCGCTCTGCCATCCCGCCGCGGCATGCGCGCGCCGAAGCCGCGCTCCTGGCCAAGGATTCCGCTCCCGTCGAGATCCCTGCAGACGCTGACATGTCTGCCTGGGGGGAGTACGCCGGGGGCCCTGCGCTCGCGCGCCGCATCGCCGACGGGCAGCGCGGATTGCACGCCGTGTGGACCTGTGCGCCCGGCGCCGGGGCGACGCAAGGCGGGGATTGGGCCGCGATGATCGCGGCTACGGCCGCGTCTGCGGCACGCCACGGGGGCGTCATCGTCGTCGTCCCGGACGCACGCGACATCGGGCGCGTGTCGGCCGCGCTCGATGCCCTGGTCGGCAGGACGGCGTACGCCACTCTCACGGCGGATATGGGACCCCAGCGCCGGTACACCGAGTTCCTGCGCGTCCTCACCGATCGGGTGCCCATCGTGCTCGGCACCCGAGCCGCCGCCTTCGCTCCGCTGTGCGACCCGGCGCTACTCATCCTCTGGGACGACGGCGACGAGTCGCTCTCCGAGCCGCATGCCCCCGGGTGGCATGCGCGGGAGGTGCTCGCGATGCGCGCGCAGGCCAGCGGGGCCTCCCTCATCGTCGGCGGCTACACGCGCACCGCCGAGTCGCAGCAGTGGGTCGAGACATCGTGGGCCGCGGGCATCGCGCCGACGCGCGAAGCAATCCGGCGCGACGGACCGAAGGTCATCACTGAAGAGCGCGATTCGTCGCGCATCCCACGACGCGCTTTCGATGCCGCGCGCACGGGCCTGCAGCGCGGACCGGTGCTCGTGCAGGTCGGACGTCGCGGCTACCTGCCCGGGCTTGCCTGCCAGCGTTGTCGGACCCGCGCGGCGTGCCCCGCGTGCGGTGGTCCCCTCGCGTTGGGCGCCGGAGGCGTGGCACCGTCATGTCGATGGTGCGGGACGCGCGTGGCCCCCTGGAGCTGCCGGGGCTGCGGATCCGATCGGCTGCGCGCGACATCGGTGGGCTCGGTGCGCACCGCCGAGGAGCTTGGTCGCGCCTTCCCGGGTGTGCCTGTCATCACCTCCACGGGCGAGCGCTCCGTGGACGCTGTGCCGGATGCGCCCGCGCTCGTCATCGCCACCACCGGCACGGAGCCGACGGCCGCGGGCGGCTACGCGGCGGTGCTGCTGCTCGACGCCGACGTCCAGTCGTCCCGGGTCGCGCTGCGCGCGGGTGAGGAGACGGCCCGTCGATGGTTCTCCGCGGCCGCCCTCGCGCGACCACACGCGCCGGTCGTCGTGACGGCCGATGCCGGTCTACCCGTCGTGCAGGCGCTCATCCGCTGGGATCCCGCGTGGCTCGCCGCCCGCGAGTTGGCGGAACGACGCGAGTTGGGGCTCCCACCGGCCGTGCGCGCGGCCACCCTCACCGGGGCTCCCGCCGCTGTGAGCGCCGCCTGCGCGGACCTGCCCACGCAGGCCCGCGTGGCGGGGCCGCTCGAAGTGCCGGGGCCATCCGACAGCGGCGACGTACGCGCACTCATCACGATCGATCGCCGCCAGGGTGCCGATCTCACCCGAGCCCTGGCGAGGATCGCGGCCACGCGCACGGCGCGCAAGGACCCTGCTCGACTGCACCACGTCATCGACCCGCCCGACTGGGGCAGTGACTGAGCCCGCCTAGACTGGCGACCTCACCGGGGCAAGGCAATCACCCGGGGCGAGGCAATCACCCGGGGCAAGGGAGTCACCGTGGCCGTGCAGACGATCCGCCTCTTCGGCGATCCCTTGCTGCGCACGCCCGCCGACCCGGTGGAGACCTTCGACAAGGAGTTGCGCAAGCTCGTCCAGGACCTCACCGACACCATGCGCGATGCGCCGGGCAGTGGCCTCGCCGCGCCGCAGATCGGCGTATCGCTGCGTGTCTTCACCTGGTGGGTGGATGACGAGCTGGGTCACCTGTGCAATCCCGTCCTGGACCTCTCCGATGAAATTCAGGAAGGGGACGAGGGGTGCCTGTCGATCCCGGACCTGGCCTTCGACACCACGCGCGCCCTGCGCGTCGTGGCCAAGGGGATGAACATGCACGGCGAGCCCGTCGTCGTCGAGGGCAGCGACCTGCTCGCGCGGGCCATCCAGCACGAGACGGATCACCTCGACGGCATCCTCTTCATCGATCGACTCGACGCCGAGACGCGCAAGGCGGCCATGAAGGCCATTCGCGAGTCCGAGTGGTTCGGCGAACCCGCGCCGGAGGTGCGCGTCAGTCCGCACACCGTGTCCGCTAAGTGGCTGTGACGCATGCGCCTGCTCTTCGCCGGCACCCCCGACGTCGCACTGCCGAGCCTCGACGCCCTCGTCGCCTCACGGCACGAGGTCGCCGCCGTCCTCACGCGGCCACCGGCACCGGCGGGACGAGGGAGGGGCGAGCGGGTGAGCCCGGTGCACGCGCGGGCTCAGGACCTGGGGATCCCGGTCATCACCGCGGCACGCCTGGGTGACGAGGGCGTGCTTGGTGCCGTGCGCGATGTCGCTCCGGACTGCTGCCCGGTCGTCGCCTACGGTGCCCTGATCACCCCCGATGCGCTTGCCGTGCCGCGCCTGGGCTGGGTCAACCTCCACTTCTCGCTGCTGCCCAGGTGGCGCGGTGCTGCTCCGGTGCAGTACGCCATCCGCGCGGGTGACGGGCACACAGGCGCGACAACTTTCCGCATCGATGCGGGCCTCGACACCGGTCCGGTGCTGTCATCGCTGCGCACGGCGATCGGGGAGCGCGAGACGAGCGGGGAACTCATCGATCGCCTCGCGATCGACGGATCGCATC
>JAULZJ010000267.1:0-1692 GCA_032117435.1 Candidatus Nanopelagicales bacterium
CGCGGGCCTGGTGCCACTGCTGCTGTGGCTGCAGCTCCTGCTCGTCGTTGCTGTCGCGACAGTGTGGCTCGTCATCCGGTGGGGTCGGTGGCAGGCCTGGCTCGTCGCCGCACCCATCGTGTTCTTCGCCGGGATCATGGCGTCCATGAGCGCCCTCCGACTCCTGCCCAACCTGCTCTGAAGGGACCCCTCATGACCATGATCATGGACAGCACGTCGGCGCCAGCGGCGCCGGAGCTCTTCTCCCTCCAGGCGATCGATATCTCGTGCTGGTTCGGCACACACCTGGTGCTCGACCGCGTCTCTCTCTTCATGCCCGCGGGTGAGGTCACCGCACTCATCGGCCCGTCCGGCTGCGGCAAGTCGACCTTCCTGCGCTCCCTCAACCGCATGCATGAGCTCGTCGTCAGCGCGCGCATCGCGGGCGAGGTCCTGCTTGATGGCGAGGACATCTACGCGCCGAATGTGCGTATCACCGATGCCCGTCGCCAGATCGGCATGGTGTTCCAGAAGCCGAATCCCTTCCCCGCCATGAGCATCTACGACAACGTCATCGCCGGGCTCAAGCTCAATGGCGTGCACGCCAGCGGTGATGACAAGGACGAGCTGGTCGAGCATTGCCTCACCAAGGCGGGTCTGTGGAAGGAAGTGAAGGATCGCCTTCGCGCGCCCGGTGGCGGCCTGTCAGGCGGTCAGCAGCAGCGCCTGTGCATCGCACGGTCGCTCGCGATCAAGCCGAAGGTGCTGCTCATGGACGAGCCGTGCTCGGCTCTCGATCCCACCTCGACTCGCCGCATCGAGGAGACCATCGAGGAGCTGCGCACGGAGGTCACCATCGTCATCGTGACCCACAACATGCAGCAGGCCCAGCGCGTCTCGCAATCATGTGCGTTCTTCCTGGCCGAGCACGGCCAGCCCGGTCACATCGTCGAGCACGGCCCCACCGACCTCATGTTCGGCGAGCCCCAGGACCCGAGGACTTTCGACTACGTCAACGGACGATTCGGATAGTCCGGCAACGCGCGGGTGAACATTCAGGAGTGCCGGTGAAGTTTCGGTGCTCGGTCTGGAAGCCCTCCATGTCGACACCTAGGTTGCTCCCGTGAGCGATTCGAAGGCGATTCCCCTCGGCAAGGCCCTCGACCAGGCGCGGATGTCGCGACTGCACAGGAAATTCTGGCTCCTTGCCGGCCTCGGCATCATGCTGGACGGCTTCGACTTCTTCATCATCGGCGTTGCCAATCCCCTGATCGCCGAGGACCTGGGCGCTAACGCATGGCAGAAGGGCCTGATCTCGGCAGCCGCAATCGTGGGCGCGATGTTCGGGGCCGCCGTGCTGGGCCCGCTCGGCGACAAGCTCGGCCGTCGTCGCATCTTCAAGTACGACCTATGGATGTTTGTCGCCTTCTCCATCGGCTGCATGGTCGCCTGGGACACCTGGTCGCTCATCGCCTTCCGCTTCCTGCTCGGCATCGCCATCGGATTGGACTACCCGATCGCCGCCTCCTATCTCGCGGAGGTGCTGCCACAGAAGAATCGCGGCCGCTGGCTGGTCTCGGCCTTCTCCCTGCAGGCCGTCGGCATGCTTCTCGGCGCGCTCGTCGGCGTAGGGGTCCTGCTCATCCTCCCGGAGGAGACTTCGTGGCGGTGGATGCTCGGCTTCGGAGTCGTGCCTGCCAGGTGCAGGCGAAA
>JAULZJ010000268.1:0-2835 GCA_032117435.1 Candidatus Nanopelagicales bacterium
AGGGCATGATCGACGGCTCCGATGCGATCGCCGACTGGCCACTCCTCAATGCCCTGCTCAACACCGCATCTGGCGCGAGCTGGGTGTCCTTCCACCATGGCGGCGGAGTCGGCATCGGCCGCTCGCTGCACGCCGGCCAGGTGAGTGTCGCCGACGGCACGGCACTGGCCGAGGAGAAGTTGCGCCGCGTGCTGACCAATGACCCCGGCATGGGCATCATCCGTCACGTCGATGCGGGCTATGACCTCGCCGAGGAGGTCGCGGAGGAGCGCGGCGTCCGCGTCCCGATGCGCGAGTCATAGTCACGCGATGGTCATGACCGATCAGCGAGACGTCGTCGCGGCACTCGCCGCGGATCTCCCAATCCACACTGTTGGCGAGGGGAGGTGGTGTCGTGGAGGAGTTGAAGCCGTACGTCGTCGTCGGTGCAGATGGCTCACTTGCGAGCATCCAAGCGTTGCGGTGGGCGTTGAAGTACGCCGCTCTCGTCGGGGCAGAGGTCCGCGTGGCGACGGGATACACCTTTCCCTTCACGATCTTCCTCGCCCCGACGTACACGGAGGCGGACTACGAGCGCGATGCCGTCGAAGCACTCCTCGTGACGGTAGAGCAGGCGGAATTGGATGCACCCGAGGTGCCCATGACGACAACCGTGATCGAGACCAGGCCTGGGCGCCTGCTCATCGAGATGTCGAGGGGTGCGGAGGCGCTCGTGATCGGCGCGCACGGTCATGGCGAGTTTCCCGGTATGCACCTGGGGTCGGTGGCCAATTTCTGCGTACATCACGCGCAGTGCCCGGTGGTCGTGGTCCGTCCGTCGACGGCCTGATGGACGAGAGGGCGTGCGCCGTATCGGCCTCATGCGGTGAGATGAGCCCATGGCCGGGGTGACCACACGCTTGCGCGACATTGCCTCTATCGGTCGTGATGCATCCTCGGGCGGCTATCGGCGCTTGGCCTGGGCCGATGCCGATCTCACGCTTCGCGAGTGGTTCGCGGGTGAGGCCGCTGACCTCGGCCTCGATCTCGAAGTGGACCGCAACGGCAACATGTGGGCCTGGTGGGGCGATGCCTCGGTCGGCCACGCCATCGTCACCGGTTCGCACCTCGACTCCGTACCTGATGGCGGCAACTACGACGGTCCCCTCGGTGTCGCGAGTGCACTCGCGGCGGTCGCAGACCTCAAGCAGCGTGGGATCACTCCGCGGCGCCCGCTCGCCGTCGCCTGCTTCACCGATGAGGAGGGCGGCCGCTTCGGCGTCGCCTGCATCGGCTCACGACTCGCGGCAGGAGTCCTTGCACCCGAGCGCGCGCTCGCGTTGCGAGACGCCGACGGAGTCACCTTCGCTGAGGCTCTCATCGCCGCGGGTCGGGATCCGGGTGCGCTCGGTGCCGAGCCCGATCGCCTCGCCCGGATCGGTGCCTTCGTCGAACTCCATGTGGAGCAGGGGCGCGGCCTGATCGATATGGATGCCGCCATCGGCGTCGGCACGGCGATCCTGCCCCATGGCCGTTGGCGCGTGGACATCGCCGGCCAGCCCAACCATGCGGGCACAACCCTCATCGCCGACCGGCGCGATCCGATGATGGGTCTGGCCGTGCTCATCGAGTCGGCACGGCGCGAGGCTGCATCTCGCGATTCGATCACTCACGCCGCGCGAGCCACCGTGGGCAAGGTGCAGTGCGCGCCCAATGCCGTCAACGCCATCCCCTCGCACATCACCGGCTGGCTCGATGCACGCGCGCATGATGAGGCCACTCTCGACGCGATGCTCGAGGCCATCGGTCGCGACATGCTCCACCTGCCGGGTCTGCACGCGCAGATCGCGATGGAGTCCCGCACCCCGGCCCAGACCTTCGACGTCTCCCTGTCCGCCGCGCTCGCGACGATGCTGGGTGGGGCGCCCATGCTCGCGACCGGTGCAGGACACGATGCCGGCGTGCTCGCCGAGGTGGGCGTGCCGTCGGCGATGCTCTTCGTGCGCAATCCCACCGGCATCTCGCACTCGCCCGAGGAGCACGCGGATGAC
This sequence comes from Candidatus Nanopelagicales bacterium, assembly GCA_032117435.1. Lineage (GTDB taxonomy): Bacteria > Actinomycetota > Actinomycetes > S36-B12 > S36-B12 > Mxb001. Next base: position 2,031 of record JAULZJ010000268.1, read on the forward strand.
GCTGACTGCGAGACGGGTGCATCGGCCCTGGCGGATGTGCTCGCCGACCTGCTCACCGCGGATAGCCTGCCGCGATGACGACGTGGTGGGCCGAGCGCGCCGTGATCGGAGGCGAGGTGCGCGAGCGCGTCATCATCGAGGAGCGCGAGGGCATCATCACGGCACTCATCGTGGGCGAGGAGGCGCCGTGGCATGCAAGGATCCTTAATGGCGTCGTGATTCCCGGTGCGGTCAACGCGCACTCGCATGCCTTCCATCGCGTGCTGCGCTCACGCACGCACCGGGGTCGCGACTCCTTCTGGTCGTGGCGCGAGCAGATGTACGCAGCGGCAGCACGCCTCGACCCCGAGGGCTATCGCGCGCTCGCTCGCGCGGTCTTCGCGGAGATGCTGCTCGCGGGATATACGGCTGTGGGTGAATTCCACTACCTCCACCACGCACCCGGCGGCACGGCGTACGACGATCCGAATGAGATGTCGGGCGCCCTCGCGGCTGCCGCCGAGGATGCCGGGATCCGGCTGGTGCTGCTGGACACGCTCTACCTCGCGGGCGGCCCAGGGGTCGCGCCCGATGCAACCCAGGTGCGCTTCAGCGACGGCAGTGTCGACGTGTGGGCCGAGCGGACAGCCTCCCTGCGTCCGCGGAAGCTCGTCACCCACGGACTTGCTGTGCACTCCGTCCGCGCCGTGCCGCCTGATGCGATCGCGAGCGCCGCGGATGTGGCGCGCGCGCGTGGCGTGCCGCTTCACGCGCATGTGTCCGAGCAGCGCCGTGAGAACGACGAGGCAGCACTTGCCTATGGGCG
>JAULZJ010000269.1:0-11571 GCA_032117435.1 Candidatus Nanopelagicales bacterium
GGAGGCCTCGCTCGCCGGTCGAGCCGATGTACATGCCGGGCCGCTTGCGGACGGCATCGAGGCCCTCGAGGACGGTGATCGCGCTGGCGTCATAGGACACGGGCGGAGGGCCTCCTTCAGGACTCGGACCGGCGGAATGTCGGCCCGAGGGTGGGGGAACGTCTGGTTGCCCATCCTAACGCTCCAACTGACATGAACATGCCCTGGAGGGCACCTGTGGACGACGTTGCCGCTTTCGGAGGGGGGGTCACGATGGGCATGGTGGACCTGGGGCATTTCGCGCTCTCTGAGCCGTCTATCGCCCGAGGACCGGCGTTCCTCCACAGGGCGGGCGACACGGGGTCGGTGGGGTCAGCCGCCCTCCGCACCCGGGGCCACATGGACGGGGCCACATGATTCGTACGCGCAGATGACACTTATGGCTCCGAATAGATGTCATCTGCGCGTACGAATCACCCGACCCGGCGGCGGCGACCCGGTGGGCGCCCGGGCTGGCGGTGGGCGGTCAGGGACCCGGGGGCCGGCGACCGGACTGGCAGTGGGCCGTCACCGCTAGCCTCGGGCGCGTGCGTATCGCCACGTGGAACGTCAACTCCGTGAAGTCCCGGCTCGACCGCCTCGTGGACTGGCTGGAGACCGCCCAGCCCGATGTGCTGGCGCTGCAGGAGTTGAAGTGCGCCAGCGCTGACTTCCCCGAAATGCCGATCCAGGCCCTGGGCTACGAGGTCGCCGCCCACGGCGACGGCCGGTGGAATGGCGTGGCACTCCTCTCGCGTGTCGGTCTCGATGACGTGGTGCGAGATCTGCCGGACCAGCCGGCGTACGACGGATCGGTCGAGCCGCGCGCCATCGGCGCGACGTGCGGTGGTGTCCGCGTCTGGAGTGTCTATGTCCCCAACGGCCGCGAGCCCGACCATGATCACTATCGCTACAAGCTCGAGTGGCTCTCAATGCTGCGCGACACCGTGGTCGCCGAGACCACCGCTGCACCGGAGCGTCCCTTCGCAGTGATCGGCGACTTCAATGTCGCTCCCGAGGACAGTGATGTCTGGGATATCTCGCTCTTCGCGCAGTCGACGCACGTGACGCCCGCAGAGCGCGCTGCCCTGGCAGACCTCCGGGCCACCGGCCTGTCCGATGTCATGCCCCGGGCGCTGAAAGGCGAGCCCTACACCTTCTGGGACTACCGGGACGGGGCCTTCCACAAGGGAATGGGAATGCGCATCGACCTCATCTACGCCAACGCGGCCTTCGCCGATCGCGTGCGGGACTGCTACGTCGACCGGGACGCGCGCAAGGGCAAGGGCCCTAGCGATCACGCTCCGGTGGTCGTCGAACTCGACGTCTGACTCCTCGACCACGGCAGCGCATCGAGCGCATTGTCGAGGCAGCCTCCACCGGGGTCGTCCTCATCGGCGGGTACGCCGTCATCGCGTACGACGTCGCACTCCGGATGCAGCGCATCGCGCACGATCAGACCGGCGTACCAGACGGTGGCGATGACGTGGACGAAGGTGAAGAAGGCGTACCACTGGGGTGTCATGCCCTTGGCGTCCTCTATTCCGTAGCCGGCGAGATACCACCAGATCGCAATGAAGTAGGTGACCTCGGCCGCCTGCCAGATGAGGAAATCGCGCCACTTCGGACGCGCCAGTGCGGCCAGCGGCACGAGCCAGATGACGAACTGGGGGGAGTAGACCTTGTTGGTGACCGCGAAGGCCGCCACGACGAGGAAGAGCATCGGGATGAGGCGGGGGCGACGCGGTGCGAAGAGGATCAGCGCAGCGATCCCGAGGCACAGCACAAGGAAGGTGCCCATCGCGACGGCATTGAGCATCTCGGCTGGCACGGCAGGGATGCTCCAGAGAGTGATCGCGTACCAGACCGAGCCCCAGTCCATGCCGCGCGTGCTGCTGAAGTCGTAGAAGTGCACCCATCCTTCGAAGTTGCCGATCATGAAGGGCAGATTGACGATGATCCAGGCGGACGCGGCACCACCGAGCAGCCGACCGAAGTCCCGGAGGCGACCTGCGCGCACGCAGAGAAGCAGCCACGGGCCGAGCAGGATCAGGGGGAAGAACTTCGCGGCGATCGCGAGGCCGAGGACGACACCGGCCCACGTGGGCTGCTGGCGCGCCCAGAGCAGGATCGCGGCCATGGTCAGACCCACCGGGATGAGGTCCCAGTTGATGAGCCCGGCCAGGATGATCGTCGGCGCGAGCGCGATCATCGCCGCGTCCCACGGCCGCGCGCGCACGATGCGGGCGCTGGCGACGATGGCGAGGAGGAAGAACGGGAAGAGCAGGATCGCGTTGATGACGAAGAAGGTCAGTGCCGGACCGGCACCCGGGACGATGACCAGGACGATGCTCGTGAACCACGCGGCGATCTGCATGAAGACGCCGGTGAGGACGGGGTACTCGAGGTATCGGCCACCGGGCTCCAACTGCAGGTACGGGAGATAGCCCTCGGCGAATCCGCGAGCCCCGTAGAGCGGTGGGATGTCGGAGTAGCAGAGGTGCTCGTAGTTGTCCGGGCTCGCCCAGGTGTTGGACATGCACGGCAGGTCAAGGAGGCCTCCCAGCATCCAGGCGAGCATGCCGAGCACGATGAGCACGCGCACCGGCGTCCACCAGGCGGCCGATCCAATGCGGGCGAAGCGACCCACCGGACCACCGATGAATGCCGTGCTTGCGCGCACGACCGGGTCCTCCCGCGTGGGCAGGACAAAGTCCGGCTGCGACTGCTCACTCATCGATGCCCTACTTCTTGGGCTTGGCACCGAGTCGTGCGTCGACGGGCAGGTCAACGATGCGCGCGGGGATGTCCGCGTCGTCCGCCGTGTGATAGCTGGCGCATACGCGGTGGTAACCATCGGCGATCGTCAGCGGTGACCCGTTTTCGATCCCACCTCGCACCAGCAGCACGGGAGAGAGCTTGATGCCTTGGATGATCTTGCGGAGGTCCACCGCCACATGCTGATCGCTGATGGGCAGGAGCTCCAGGCGCGCAGCGCGCAGGAGATCCTTGGCTTGGTGCTTGGAGATGGGGGTCTTCTTGAGTTGGCTCACGATGTCGGCGACGACCTCCGCTGATGCGATCAGCCCCAGGTAATTGGCCGCAGCCGGGTAGTCGTGCTTATCGGGTTCGTTCTTCCACACGGGGCCTTGGGGTGCCTTGGGCATGAGCATCCTTCGTCGCAGAGGACACCAGCGTACGTCGTTGCCCTACTCGGGGTCCCCGGTGATCGTGGGCTCAGGTGTCGGCGTGGGGGTGAGGGTGGGCGTCGGCTCCGGCGTAGGAGTGGGCGACGGTGCCGGTGTTGGTGACTCCGTCGGCGACGGCTCCGGAGTCGGCGACTCGGTCGGGCTCTCCGTCGGAGACGGCGACTCACTCGATGGCGAGGGACTCGGTGTGACGATCGGTGTCACGAAGTCAGCCACGGGAAGTGCGGCGAGCGCGGCCTGCATGAATGCGGTCCAGATCGCGACGGTGTATCCGCCTCCGCCGTAGGCAGGGGCACCTCCCGCGACACCGTCGAGGGGAATCGGGATTCCCTGCGCATCCTCCTTGGCCATGAGGACCGCAGTCGAGAGCTGCGGGGTATAGCCGACGAACCACATCGACTTGTTCTCGTTGCTGGTGCCGGTCTTGCCCGCTGCCGGACGTCCCAGCGCCTGAGCGCCGGTCGCCGTGCCACCGGCGATCACGGACTGCAGTGCGGACGTGACCGTGTCGGTGACGTCGCTCGACACGACCTGATCACGCGCCGGATCCCATGCGTACTGAAGCCCGCCATTGGTGCCGTACACCTCCTTGACGGTCGACACGATCGAGCGCTGACCGCGGGCCGCGAGCGTGGCATAGGAATTGGCCATGGCGACCCCGGACGGCGAGGCGGTGCCGAGCACGAAGGTGAGATCCAGCGCATCGGGCGACTGTCCGGGGGTATCGACAGGCAAGCCCAGCCGGTAGGCCGCGTCCGCGACGTTGTCGACCCCGACTTGATCCTCGACGGCGACGTACGCCGTGTTGATGGAAGCAGCGGTAGCGGTGCGTAGATCGACCTGGCCGAAGGACGCATCGCCGTAATTGCGCACCGCGTAGCCCTGGACCTCAGCCGGGGAGTTGCCATCCCATACCGACTCGAGTCCGATGCCCTGCTCCACGGCGGCGGTGAGCGCGAAGGGCTTGAAGGTCGAGCCGGCCTGGGCGAAGGGGCGCGTCGCATTGTTGATGGGGTCGCTCACGTAGTCGCGACCGCCGTACATCGCGACCACTTCCCCGGTCCCCGGGCGGACGGCAACCAGGCCGATGCGCAATCCCTCCGTGCCCTCCGTCGGGCCGACGGCTTCGACCGCGGCAACCGCGGCTGCTTGCGCGCCGGCGTCGAAGGTAGTGACGATGCGCAGCCCACCCCCCTCGATCTCCTGGTCGGTGTAACCCAGGGTCCGCAGATCCGCCTTGACGGCCTCGAGGAGGTAGCCCACCTGACCGCCGAGGCGGTTGGCATTAGTCGGCTTGAGGATCTGGGGGAAGTCGGCCTTGGTGACTTGCTGCGGCGTGATCCAGCCGACCTGCGCCATCGAATCGATGACATAGCGCCAACGAGCCTTCAGCTCCTTGCGATTGTCCGAGTAGAAACTCGGCGCCTTGATCAGCGCGGCGAGTACGGCGCCCTGCTCGTAGTCCAACTCGGTGACGGGTACGCCGAAGTAGACCCGTGAAGCCGCCTCGACTCCGTAGGCACCCCGCCCGAAGTAGATCGTGTTGAGGTAGTCCTCGAGGATGTCGTCCTTGCCGACAGTCGCCTCGAGCTTGACGCTGAGTATGAGCTCACGTGCCTTGCGCGTGAAGGATCGCTCCGACGTGAGGTAGGCGTTCTTCGCGTACTGCTGGGTGATGGTCGATCCACCCTGCAATGACCCGCCGGTCACGTTGTTGTAGACCGCCCGGCCGATCCCGACCGGTGAGAAGCCACCGTGCTCGTAGAAGTCGCGGTCCTCGGCCGCCAGCACGGCACGCTGCACATCGAGGGGCACGTCGGCGAGCGCCACGCTGCGTCGAGTGGAGTCACCGAGGCGGCCGATCTCCGTGGTGCCGTCTGCGTAGTAGACGACGGTCGCCTCCGTGCGGGCCACCTCATTGGGGTCGGGCACGGGGGTGAGGATCACGGCGGCGGCGAAGGCGCCGGCGCCCAGCAGCCCGAGCAAGAGGAGGGTGAGGAAGACCCGTCGCCCCCGGCGCCGGCTGGGGCGTGCGTCATCAGCCGGCCTCGCGTGCCGCTTGCCTGCCATGACTCACCACCTCCGGACGGCCTTCCATGATGCGGCCGGAGCCGGCGAGGATGCGGATACGGCGCGCCGCTCGTCTGACGGCGCGCCTCAGGTCCGCGTTCCAGCGATAGCGTCTCCCGCGATGTGGGAGAGGAGAACGACGTGACCGACAAGGCCACAGAACCCGGGACCCAGGCCCGACCGTGGCTCGCCCTCATCGCGCTGCTGCTGGGTGTCTCCCTCATCGTGCTCGAAGGCAGCATCGTCAACGTCCTCATCCCGACGATCGTCTCGGACCTCGGCATCGACCGGACCTCGGTGCTGTGGGTCACGTCCATCTACTCACTCGTCTTCGCAGCCCTGCTCATCACCTTCGGCGTCCTCTCGGATCGCATCGGACGCAAGCGGATGTTCATGCTCGGCACCGCTATCTTCATCGCCTTCAATGTGCTGGCCGGTGCGGCGCAGAGCGGGGACATGCTCATCCTCGCTCGCGCCGGCGAGGCCGTGGGCGGAGCGATGATGCTGCCCACCTCGATGGCGATCATCAACGTCAACTTCCGCGGACCGATGCGCGCCGCCGCCTTCGGCCTGTGGGGTGCGGTCTTCGGCGGCATGGCCGCCTTCGGACCACTGCTCGGCGGATGGCTTGCCGATGTCGCATCGTGGCGCTGGGCCTTCTACATCAACGTCCCACTGGGGCTCATCAGCCTCGTCATGGTGTGGTTCGTCATCGTCGAGTCCAAGGGCACTGACCGCCGCCGGCTCGACATCGGCGGCGTCCTCATGTCGTCCATCGGGCTGGGTCTCGTGGTCTTCGGTCTCATCGAAGGCCAGGCGCTCGGCTGGTGGACGCTCATCACACCCTGGGATCTCGGGCCCATCTCACTGCAGCCGGGGGCCCTCGCACCCGTCCCCATCTGCCTCGGGCTCGGCCTCCTGCTACTCGCGCTCTTCGTCGTATCCCAGTCACGACGCGCCAAGGCGGGCAAGAGCGTGCTCATGGACCTGTCGCTCTTCCGCATTCGCCGCTACGGCTATGGCAACGTCGTCGCGACCCTGGTCTCCCTCGGTGAATTCGGTGTGCTCTTCGCGCTCCCCCTGTGGCTGCAGTCCGTGCAGGGTTTCAGCGCCCTGCAGACTGGCGCGCTACTGGCGATCCTCGGCGTCGGGGCCGTGCTCGCCGGCGGCGCAGCCCGGCACGCATCCGCAGCCCTGGGCTCGACGCGCGTCGTACGCCTGGGCATGGTGCTGGAGATCATCGGCATCGTCGGCGTCATGCTCACCATCAGCGTCGATCGGTCCGCCTGGTGGATGGCCATTCCGCTTTTCATCTACGGCATCGGCGTCGGCTTCGACAGCGCCCAGCTCACGAATGTCATCCTCAGCGACGTGCCCCCGCAGCGCTCCGGCGGGGCGTCATCGGTCACGTCCACCTTGCGACAGGTCGGTTCCACCCTGGGCTCTGCCATGCTCGGCACGGTCCTCTTCGTCTCGCTCGGCCTCGCGCTCAGCAACGACCTCGCGGTCAACCAGCCGCAACTCTCGGACACGCAGCGCACGCAGATCGTCGACGAGGTCGTGGACTCGTCTGGCGAGGCCATCGTCCCGCTCGAGCAGCAACCCGGGATGGCCGACGTGGCCAACGAGGCCAAGCAGTCCTACACGCGCGCGGTGCAGATCATGGCCGCCTTCGCAGGGGGGGCGATGGTGATCGGCCTCATCGCATCCTTCGGACTCCCGGCCGATCGGAGACGCGGCGAGGAGGAGGACTCCCCGCGCGAGACGGTCGACGCCTAGTCGAGGAGATCGCGCGGCTTGGCGGGCGCCTTGCGCGGCTTGCCATCGCCGAGCACATAGCTCATCACGAGGTGATTCCAGTGGCACGTCGTGCACACCTCGACGACGTACACCCGGAACTCGCCGAACTCACGGGCCATGCCCGGCAGGCGCGCGGGGTCGATCGCGGACCCGGCGATGTGACCCAACTGCTCGCCGTAGACATAGGTGACATGGGTGAGCTTCTCTCGGCCCTCGGTGACGCGGCATACGGGGCAGGGATCCTCGGTCGGTACGCCGTGGAAACGCGCCGCGCGCAGGAGATAGGGGTCGGCGTCGCAGATGTCGAAGCCATTGAAGGCCTGGCCGCCGTACAAACCGCGGAGCACCGCGCGACGCTGGAGCGAGTAGTTGACCAAGCGACGTGGTGCCGCTGGATCAGCGACATCCTCGGGGGCTGCGCGCTCCGGCTTGGGCTTGCCACGCTCGCCGAGCACGCGCGCACCGCGCGCCTGGGTCGATCGGGGCTCGGCCATGCCTGCACCCTAAGCGAGACAGGCGCGGGATGCGCGGGATGCCTGTGCATGATGCAGGCACTGCCCAGTATCGGGCACTTGTCCCGCAAGTTCGGGGCACGACTCAACCCACGTAGTTCAACCCACGTAGGGACAGTGGCGGCAGCCGTTCTCGCAGCAGAAGCCGCGCTGCACGTGCGTCTGCGCCGTCATGACGAAGTAGCCCGTCACGGGATCGACGTACCCAGCCTCGCCCGCGGCCATCGCGGCCTCATGCTCCGCGAGGATCTCGTCGTACGCCGGATGCGACTCCGGCAGCCGCGAGGGATCCGGCTGCGTGAGGGGGCGATCGGCGGTGGGCACCCGATGACTGTAGGTCGGGTCGTGGTCCGCGGCGACTCCTGGGAGACTGTGCCCCACATCACCCCAGGGAGTCACCATGGTCTTTGCCCCGCTCGTCGAGATGAACGACGGCCGCTCGATCCCCGTCATCGGATTCGGCGTCTGGCAGGTGCCCGACGATGTCGTGGTCGACGCGACCCTGGCGGCACTCGAAGTGGGATATCGCCACATCGATACGGCGGCCGTCTACCAGAACGAGCGTGGCGTGGGTGAGGCGCTGCGACGCAGTGGACTCAATCGTGATGACGTCTTCGTCACGACGAAGGTGTGGAACACCGACCAGGGCTACGACCAGACGCTGCGCGCCTTCGACACGAGCACGGGGCTACTGGGCATCGACGAGGTAGACCTCTACCTCGTGCACTGGCCCACTCCTGCACGCGATATCTACCTCGACTCCTGGCGCGCGCTCATCCGCCTCCGCGAGGAGGGCCGCGCCCGTTCGATCGGCGTGTCCAACTTCCACGAGGCGCACCTGCGCAAGATCATCGACGAGACCGGTGTCATCCCGGCGATCAACCAGATCGAGTTGCAACCCTGGCTGCCGCAGACACACATGCGCGATATCGATGCGCGACTGGGCATCAAGACCGAGGCGTGGAGTCCACTCGGCTCGGGGCGCCTGATCGACGATCCCATCATCGCCGAGGTGGCTGCCAAGCACGGCAAGTCGCCCGCGCAGGTCATGGTGCGGTGGAGCATTCAACTCGGCAACATCGTCCTGCCCAAGTCGGTCACCCCGACGCGCATCGAGCAGAACATCGACGTCTTCGACTTCATCCTCGACGAAGCCGACATGGCCGCCATCGCCACCCTGGAGTCGGGCCAGCGCACCGGTCCCAACCCGGACGACTTCAACGACGCCTAGTTCTCATCCGGCTAGCCTGATGACGTGGCGGCCCTGGGCAATCTCCGAGCCGTCGTCGCCGTTGGCGACTTCCGTCGCCTATTCGGCGTACGCCTGGCAGGTCAGTTCGGCGATGGTCTGCTGCAGGCAGCGCTCGCGACCTTCGTCCTGTTCTCCCCTGAGCGGCAGCCCACGGCAGCCTCCGTCGCGGGTGCCTTCGCCGTGCTCTTCCTGCCCTACTCGCTCGTCGGCCCCTTCGCGGGCGTCTTCCTCGATGAGTGGCGCCGGCGTCAGGTGCTCGTCTACGCCAACCTGCTGCGGGGCCTGCTCGTCATCGGGGTCGCTGCACTCGTGGCCCTGCGCCATGACGGGCTCGATCTCGCGGTCAGCGTCCTGCTCGTGCTGGGCGTGGCGCGCTTCGTCCTCGCGGGTGTCGCCGCGTCGCTACCGCATGTCGTGGATGGCCCACTGCTCGTCACCGCGAACGCCCTGACTCCCACGGCCGGCACCATCGCCGCGGCGATCGGCGGTCTCGTCGGCGTGGGCATCCGCGCATTGGCCGGGGGCGGCGACACCGGCAGTGTCGTGGTGCTCGCGTGCGCGATCGCGGCGTACGTCCTCGCCGCTCTGCTCGCGGCCACTCTGCCGAAGAATCGTCTCGGGCCCGATGAGGACACGGTGCGCAACTCCGTCCTCGGAGTGCTGCAGGGGCTGGCCGACGGCTTCCGCCAACTCGTCGGCCAGCCGCTCGCCGGACGCGCCGTGGTGGTCGTCATCGTGCAGCGCATTGCCTTCGGCGCACTCACCGTGCTCGGCCTGCTCCTCATCCGCAATACATTCAATCCTGCAGGTGATGCCGATGCAGCCCTCGGGCAATTCGCCCTGTTGACCGCAGCGGCAGCTTCCGGCGCCCTCCTCGGTGCGATCGTCACACCGGGTCGAGTACGCCGCCTCGGATACGTGCCCTGGACCGTCATCGCGGTCGGCCAGGCAGCACCCCTGGTCGCCGTCGGTGTCCTCGCTGGCATGTACCTCCCCGCGCTGTGGCCGCTGCTAGGTGCCGCTCTCTCACTGGGCTTCGCCAATCAGGCCGCCAAGGTCGCCAGCGACACGCTCATCCAGCGCGAGATCGACGACGACTACCTCGGTCGCGTGTTCTCGCTCTTCGACGTGGCCGTCAATATCGCCCTCGTCCTGGGGATCGTCGTGGTGGCCTTCACCAGCCCCGAGTCAGGCATCGCACCCCTCGCCGTGCTCGGCGTCGCTCTGCTCATCGCCGCCAACGCCACGTGGTACCGCGGGATCACCCCCAAAGGACGGGGTAGGCGAGGCGCTGAGGGCTAGGCTGCGCCCGTGACTGAGACCGCAGCAACGTCCACTCCCCCCAAGCGCCGCTTCGGCGTGCGCTCGATTGCCGCGCTCGTCGCGCTCATCCTCGGCCTGGGCCTCGTGCCCCTCGGCACCGTGACCTACTGGGGTCATCGCACAGTCTCCGATGCCGAGCGCTACATCGAGACGATGGGTCCCCTCGCATACAGCGAGGAGGTCCAGGACTCCCTGTCGATTTTCCTTACCGAGAAGATCGAGGAGCAGATCGAGCCTGAGGTGCTCGTGGAGCAGGTCTTCGCCGGGCTGCTCGAGCAGTACCCATCACTCAAGGCGCTCGTGCCCATCGTCGCCGGCGCCATCGACTCCCTCATCGCCCAGGTCGTCGATCGACTCGTGCGATCCGATCAATTCAAGGAGTTGTGGAACCTCGCGAATACGGCTGCGCAGAAGAGCCTCATGGCCATTCTGGAGGGGCGCGATGACGGTGCCGTATCGCTCCAGGGCGATGAGGTCGTCCTGGACATCAGCGTCCTGATCGACGAGGTCAAGCAGGGTCTCGTCACCCGAGGCTTTGCCGCAGCCGCCAATATCAACGTGCCTGAGGCCGATCGCAAGATCGTCCTTCTGGAGGCCCCTCAACTGGCCCAGATCCGCACGATCTACGCCTTCACCTCCCCGGTGGCGGCCGCACTCATCTGGATCGCCGTCCTCCTCCTCGTCATCGCGGTCGTGCTGGCTCGTCGCCGTCCGCGCATGGTGGCCTGGGCCGGGGGTGGCGCCGCGGTCGGCGGCGGACTACTCGTGATCGGGCTCGGCATCGGCCAATCGGTGTTCGTCAACACCCTGGAGGGGACTCCCTTCGAGCAGGCCTCGCAGACCTTCTACGACCAATTGCTGATGTTCCTCTACAACGGCGCCTACTCGCTGATCCTCATCGGCATCATCGTCATGGCCGTCGGGCTCTATCTCTGCGGTGCACGCTGGGCCGTGGAGCTGCGCGCGGCGGTGAACACCCTGGCATCGGATATCGCGGGAACGATCCCACCGGGACCCATCACCTCGTCGGGCGCGTGGGTCGCCAGGAATGCGCGCTGGCTGCGCATCGGCGTGGCCGCGATCTTCACCCTCATCGTGATCATCGGCAACGACCTGTCCATCGCGCGCACCATCTGGGCCGCGGTCATCGGTCTGGTCCTGCTCGGAGTGATCCAGGTCTGGGCCGCTGCGGGCCGGCGTACCCCTGCGGAGCAGGTCACCGCCTAGTCAGGCCTCGCTCAGGGTCAGGCGTCGGCCTCACGAGCCGCCCACCAGGCGCGCAGTTCACGCTCGGCTGCCTCCTCGCCCAGGGGACCGCGATCGAGACGCAACTCGAGCAGGTGGTTGTAGGCCACGCCGACCTCACGCCCCGGTGGGATGCCCAGGA
>JAULZJ010000270.1:0-6349 GCA_032117435.1 Candidatus Nanopelagicales bacterium
CGCCGATGACGAGGACATTGCGCAGTGGATTGTCGACGGCGCGCTCGTAGGGCCGGCCGTAGAGGGGCTCGATCTCGAGGCGACTCTCGGCGTCCAGGACGTTCTGGTGCGGGATGCCGTTGACCTGGATCGCGGTGTACGGCGGCGCCGTATTGGTGTAATCCTGCGTCGTCACCTTGTAGTAGGGCGACCAGGAGACGCCGGGCGTCAGGGACTCGAGCACGAGCAGCACGATGGTCCCCAGGGCCGCGAGCCACGACACGATCGGCAGCGCCTTGCCGTAGAGCAGCACGAGCGCGACGAGCATGACCGTGGGCCAGATCCACGACGGCGAGCGCAGGAAGGCGACGAGCGTGAAGAGCAGCGTGCCGCTCAGTGAGCCGACGATGTCCCATCGATAGGCGTCGAGCGCCGTGAACTCGAGGAAGGCCCGCCCGGTGATCTCACCGAGCAGCGTCATGGCGAAGGCGACGACGAGGAAGACGAGCGGGAGCGTCACCCAGGTCGGCAGGCCGGTCGGCTTCACCTCGGTGAAGAAGATCAGCTCGCTCGAAGATCCCTCGATGCGCGCCGGAAAGAAGAAGATGAAGGAGATGAGCAAGAGAATGGCGACAGGTGCATAGCGCCCGAGGTCGCGGGGCTTGCGCGCACGCAGGAAGCCCAGGCCGATTCCGAGGAAGGATGCCAACAGGATGAGGTTGGAGAAGTAGGACAGGTGGACGAGATTGGCCCCGGACCAGCGGATCAGCGCAAGCTGGACGAAGAGCATGAGCGCACTCGCGACCACGAGCCGCAGGCGTGCGGAGAGCAGGCCGATGTGATGGGGGGAAGCCTCGGTCGTCACGCGCGGAACCCTAGCGTCGCGACGGCGTCACCAGCGCCTCATCTGCTCTCGCGAGTCCACTCGCGATGAGTGATAGAGCCTCCACCGCGGCAAAGAGTGCCCGGAGCTCGGCCGCGTCGGCTGCCGGAGTGAGATGGGTTGAGCGCAGGTGCTCGAGCGCGGCCGAGAGATCGGCGTCGACGCCGGTCAGGGATATGGGCGGTCCACTTCCGCCCGCGAGACGATCCTCGAGCGACGCGCACGCGGCCACGAGGTCATTGACCACGGGCATGAGATCCGGGGCCAAGGCCACGGCGAGGTTCTGCGGCCCCGGTACGCTCGCATCATCGAGTCGTCGTACGCCGACCACGGCGATGTCGAGCCCGTCCAGGACTCCGGAGAGTTGTGGGGCCGATGGTCCGCGACCAGATGGCTCGTACCGGCGTTCGGCGACGAATGGGCGCAGGGCTGCCACCAATGGCGGGGGTGGGGCGGCATGGACGTCGTCACCGCGCAAACGCGCCGCATCCGCAGCAAGGGATGCCTCGATCGCCGTGAGCACGTCGGCGATTCCTGTCAAGAGGCGGTCGCGTGCACTCGCCGGCCATAGGACGAGAGCGATGATCAAAGCGATGGCGATCCCGATGAGGGTGGCGAGGAGTCGCCAGCCGACGGTCTGCCACTCCTCGTCGCCAGGAACAAAAACGAAGAAGCCGGCGAGGGCCATGCCGAGGCGCTGCCCGGCCGTCAGTCGAATCAGCCGGCAAATGAGCATGCACGCGAGCACCGCGAGCGCGACGCGCAGGGGCAGCCAGAGCCAGGGCAGGGTCACTTGGACGACCGCTCCCGTGACGCAGCCCACCACGGATCCGGCCATGCGGTTGACCGCAGCGGTGACGGACTGACCGGTGGTCGCACCCAGCACGACCACGAGGGCAACGACCGACCATGCGGCCGGCTCGCTGGGCATGGCCAGGACGAAGACAATAGCTGCCGTGACGAGCACACCCACGGTGTATCGGGCTGCAGAGCGCCCCCACACTGGCCAACTCGGCGTCACCGTCCCACTGTGGCACGGGCGAGGGAGCGGTGCTGGAGAAGTGCAGCGTCAGGACACGCGGACAGCGCAGGGTTCGCGGAGGTAGGCGACCTCCGCGCGCAGGATTGCGCGAACGTCTGCCTCGGAGCGCAACGTCGGGTCCGTCATGCACTGCACGGCAAGGCCATCGATGAGCGCGTGAAGTCGGCGAGCCTCGGCATCGATGTCACGCGAGGGGTGGAGAAGGTCCTGCCGAGCCATGCCAGTCAGCAAGTCGCGCACGCCCTCGAAGACGGAGGAATTGAGTCGGTGGAGTACCTCGGCGAACTCCGGATCCGCACCTGCCTGGGCGACGAGAAGGAGCCAGACACCCGACATGTGGCGCCGACGCTCGCTCACGGGCACGAGGGTGTAGAGCGCCTCGGTCACCGTGCCAGCATCGAGCTGGAGCAGGTCCAAGGTCATGATGCGGTCGGTGTTGGTCTGGATGAGCTGGTCGAGCGCAAGGCCCAGGAGTTGCGGCATCGTGCCGACGTAGTGCCCGATGCTCGACTTCGGCATGCCCGCCTCGGCGGCGACGTGACGCACGGAGACCTCATGCGCGCCGTCGCGCGCAACCACACGCCAGAGGGCCTCGACAATGACCCGTCGACGTTCATCGTGATCCACGACCTTGGGCATGAGCCCAACCTATCAGCAGATTAGACAGCGTCCGTAAAGGTCGCCTCGATGCCGCCGGTGATCCCGACGGTGAGGTTGTAAAGCACGGCGAACAATCCAGCGAGGATGGACACGAGGGCGACCTCCAGTGCAGCGACGACCACGGTGATGCCCATGACTCGGTCAAAGGCCAGCACCGCCTCGAGGTCGAAGGTCGTCGTGCCGGATCCGATGACCTCATCCACGTTGCGGGCTAGCGTCGAGATCACGCCGCTGTAGTCGAGCAGCCACCACAGGGCCGCGACCGCGCACACGATGACGACGCCGAGCGCGACGGCCAGCATGAAGGCGACCTTCATGACCGACCACGCATCCAGTCGATAGACATAGAGCCGGGCACGCCGGGGGGCACGTCGACGGGGAATCTCAGTTGCCGGCTCCGGGGTCGCCGTGACATCCGATGACGGCGTGATCTCTGTCGCAGGGGGTGGAGTGACCACCGGGATGCCCTGCGCGGGAGTCGCATCCGTCGGGCGCACAGGCGCGTCGGCCATCGAGCGACCGATGGGCGTGGGCTGCCCAGGAGTCACTGTGCTAGACACTCGCCACCCCTCTCCGCGCCGCCGGATGCTGCCGATCAAGGAATCAGACTAAACCTGCGGGACTCCGTCGGAGGGCTGCTGACCGGTCGTGGCGTCAGGTGAGACCGATTCGTCATCCGCCTCATCTCCTTCGTCGTCGCTCTCGCCGGCTCGCGCGACGGCGACCAGGCTGCGGTCCTCACCGAGATTCATGAGGCGCACCCCCATGGTGTCGCGTCCGGACGGGCGGATCTCGTCCACCCGCGTGCGGATGACGATGCCGTCGTTGGCCACGGCGAAGATCTGATCGTCGACGGTGCACACGACCGCGCCCACGAGGCCACCACGCGCCTCGACCAGGCGCATAGCCCGCACGCCCAGGATGCCGCGGCCCTTGGTCGACCACTCGTCGACGGAGGTGCGCTTGGCGTAGCCGCCATCGGTGACTGTGACGACGAAGGTGCCCTCGCGCACGACGTCCATGGACAGCAGCGCGTCATCCTCGCGGAAGCGCATACCGATCACGCCGCCCGTGGCACGGCCCATGGGCCGGAGGGTGGCGTCATCGGCGCGGAAGCGTGCGGACATGCCCTTGCGCGAGACGAGCAGCAGGTCATCGGCCTCGCTCACGAGCTGGGCCGAGATCACCTCGTCGTCCTCGCGCAGGTTGATTGCAATGACGCCACCCGTGCGATTGGAGTCGTACTCCGACAGGCGAGTCTTCTTGACCATGCCTCCGCGGCTGGCGAGCACGAGGTACGACGCATCGTCGTAATCGCGCAGGGTGAGCACCTGGGCGATCTCCTCGTCGGGCTGGAAGGCCAGCAGGTTGGCCACGTGCTGGCCTTTGGCGTCGCGACCGGCCTCGGGAAGTTGGTATGCCTTGGCGCGGTAGACGCGGCCCTTGGTCGTGAAGAAGAGGATCCAGTGATGTGTCGTGGTGACGAAGAAGTGCTCGACCACATCATCCTGACGCAGGGCAGCACCCTTGACCCCCCTGCCGCCGCGACGCTGCTGGCGATAGAGGTCGGTCTTGGTGCGCTTCGCGTAGCCGCCCGACGTGATCGTGACGACCACATCCTCCTCAGCGATGAGATCCTCGTGGCTGACGTCGCCATCCCAGGGGATGAACTGCGTGCGTCGCTCATCGCCGTAGTCATTGACAACCTCGGCGAGCTCCTCGCTCACGATGCTGCGCTGTCGTGGCTCCGACGCGAGGATGTCGTTGTAGTCGGCGATACGTGCCATCAGGTCGTCGTACTCGTCGATGATCTTCTGACGCTCCAGGGCCGCGAGACGCCTCAACTGCATGTCGAGGATGGCGGTGGCCTGAAGCTCGTCGATCTCGAGGAGCCCCATCAGCCCCGTGCGGGCATCATCGACCGTGGCCGATGCACGGATGAGTGCAATGACCTCGTCGAGGGCGTCGAGTGCCTTGAGGTAGCCACGCAGGATGTGCGCGCGTTCCTCAGCCTTGCGCAGGCGGTAGCGGGTGCGGCGCTGGATGACCTCGATCTGGTGCGTGATCCACGAGCGCACGAACTGCTCGACACTCAGGGTCCGGGGGACGCCGTCGACCAGGGCGAGCATGTTGGCGCCGAAGGTCTCCTGCAACTGCGTGTGCTTGTAGAGATTGTTGAGGACGACCTGGGCGACGGCGTCGCGCTTGAGCTCGATGATCAGCCGCATGCCGGTGCGCGATGATGAGTCATCGCGGACATCGGCGATGCCGCCGATCTTGCCGTCGCTGACCAGCTCGGCGATGCGCAGGAGGAGGTTGTCGGGATTCACCTGGTACGGCAACTCGGTGATCCTGAGGAGTTGGCGCCCCTTGGCATCTTCGTCCACCTCCACGACGGCACGCATCGTGATGGAGCCTCGACCGGTGCGCAGGGCGTCCTCGACGCCGCGGCGGCCGACGATCAGACCACCTGTCGGGAAGTCGGGGCCGCTGACGCGCTCGATAAGGGCCTCGAGTGCCTCCTCGCGGCTGGCCTCGGGATGCTCGAGCATCCACTGCACACCCGCGGCCACCTCGCGGAGGTTGTGTGGCGGGATGTTGGTGGCCATGCCGACGGCGATGCCGGCACTGCCATTGACCAGGAGATTGGGGAAGCGGCTCGGCAGCACGACGGGCTCGAGAGTGCGTCCGTCGTAGTTGGGCGCGAAGTCGACGGTCTCCTCGTCGATGTCGCGGACCATCTGCATAGCGAGTGGGGCCATCCGGCACTCGGTGTAGCGCTGGGCGGCAGGAGGGTCGTTGCCCTGCGAGCCGAAGTTGCCCTGACCCTGCACGAGCGGATAGCGCAGCGACCACGGCTGGGCAAGGCGGACGAGGGCGTCGTAGATCGCAGTGTCACCGTGCGGGTGATAACTACCCATGACGTCGCCGACGACGCGTGCCGACTTGGAGAAGTTGCGATCGGGGCGGTAGCCCCCGTCGTACATCGCATAGAGCACCCGACGATGCACGGGCTTGAGACCGTCTCGGACATCGGGCAACGCTCGAGAGACGATGACGCTCATGGAGTAGTCGAGGTAGGACCGCTCCATCTCCTTCTGGAGATCGACCGGCTCGATGCGACCTCCCGCGGGGATCACCTCGATGTCGTCGGGCACGTCAGGCTCCTGTCATCTGCTGGGTCGTCGTGGGCAAGGCCATGTCTAGATATCGAGGAAGCGCACATCGCGGGCATTGCGCTGGATGAAGTTGCGTCGCGACTCCACGTCCTCGCCCATGAGGACACTGAACGTCTCGTCCGCCTGTGCGGCATCGTCGAGCGTGACCTGCAGGAGGACACGTCGCTCGGGATCCATGGTCGTCTCCCAGAGCTCATCGGCGTTCATCTCGCCCAGGCCCTTATAGCGCTGGATGCCCTCCTCCTTGGGGAGCTTCTTACCCGCGGCGACACCCGCTTCAATCAGCGCGTCACGCTCGCGATCTGAATAGGCGTATTCCGCCGGCTCACGCTGCCACTTGAGCTTGAAGAGCGGCGGCTGCGCGAGATAGACGTAGCCCTCGGTGACGAGCTGCGGCATGAAGCGGAAGATCAGCGTGAGCAGCAGGGTGCGGATGTGCTGTCCATCGACATCGGCATCCGCCATGAGGACGAGCTTGTGATACCGCAGGCGATTGATATCGAAGTCCTCATGCACGCCCGTGCCGAGCGCGGAGACTAGTGCCTGGACCTCGTTGTTCTGGAGGACCTTGTCGATGCGCGCCTTCTCGACATTAAGGATCTTGCC
>JAULZJ010000271.1:0-6417 GCA_032117435.1 Candidatus Nanopelagicales bacterium
CGCGGTCCGACGGAATCCGTGGACGCTCACGCATCGTCCTTGGCGAGGGTGGCCCAGAGTCCATAGGAGTGCATCGCGTTGACATCGCGCTCCATCTCCTCACGGGAGCCAGACGACACGACAGACCGGCCATCCTGATGGACCTGCATCATCAGCTTCTCCGCCTTCTCGCGCGGGTAGTGGAAGTACGTCATGAAGACGTAGGTGACATAGGACATGAGGTTGACGGGATCGTTCCACACGATGGTGATCCAGGGAACGTCCGTCGCGACGACCTCGGTGACCTCAGGGCGTTCGAGTTCCGTCGGCGCCGTGGTCACCCGACCAGGGTACGGCGCGTCACGCCTCACACGGAATCTGGCAGCGGGCACCACTCCCCGGACTGCACAGCGGGTACCGTGACCCAATCACTCATCGCGGGCCCTCCATGAGGCGATGCGACATCCACGACGGCGAGCCACGCAATGATGACTGCAATCGGCGAGACATGACCGCCGCGCCCCAGCACGCTGAGTCCGCCCAGCCCGTCGATGTCGTCATCGTCGGTGCTGGGCTCGCCGGGTTGATCGCAGCACACGCCCTGAGGTCTGCGGGTCGATCCGTGACGTGTCTGGAGGCACGGGACCGGGTTGGCGGTCGCACGGCCAGCGTGCCCACTGGCGCGGGTGCGGTAGATCTGGGCGCATCGTGGATCTGGCCCGGTGAAGCAGTCGCTGGATCCTTGACTGAGCAGCTCGGAGTGCAACTGCACACGCAATCGACCGCGGGCAATGCACTACTCGATCGAGGTGAGCAGCCCGAGAGGCTGGAGGGGAATCCCATCGATGTGCCGGCGTATCGCTTCAGCGCTGGTGCGCAGGACCTAGCGCACCGCATCGCAGCCTCCTTACCGCCCGGCACCATCCACCTCGGCGAGCCGGTCACGTCCATCGCCTTCCACGAGACCGGCGTTCGCGTGCACACGCCGACGACCACATATGAAGGCGATCAGGTACTGATCGCCCTGCCCCCCGCTCTGGCGGTCGGGTCGATCGACTTCACCCCCGCGCTTCCCGACGACGTGCGCGACATTGCCGAGGAGACAGTGGTCTGGATGGCGCGGGTGGTCAAGGCCATCGCGGTCTACGACGACGCCTTTTGGCGCACTGCAGGCTGGTCCGGATCCGCCATCAGCTATCGCGGGCCGTTTGCGGAGTTCCACGATCACAGCGGTCCCGATCACCGCCCAGCTGCCATCTTCGCCTTTGCCGCGTCAGAGCGATTCGTCGGCGCCTCGACGGCGACGATCGCGGACGCCTTCATCCACCAGCTCAAGCATCTCTTCGGCGTCCAAGCAGCCTCGCCCCTGCATGTCTATGTGCACGACTGGAGTCGCGAGGAGTACACCAATCCGGCCGCGCCTTCGTCACGAGGGACGACGAGGAATTTTGGTCACCCGATCTTCCAGCGGGCGATGCTGGACGGGCGTCTCTCCTGGGCGTCCACCGAGACCGCCACGGCTTACGCGGGGCACATCGAGGGCGCACTAAGGGCGGGCCTCGACGCTGCTCAGCGACTCAGCCGACAGTGATCACGATGCGGGCTGATGTGCCCTGGGCCAGGCCGGCGAACTCGGGCACCACCAGCCGATAGCCGAACTCCCCGGCCACGGTCGGCTTGACCGTCACGCTGACCGCCCCCTGCGCACCCGTGGTCGTGGACGACACATCGCGCCACGCACCCTTGCCGCTGCGTCGCTGCACCGTGACCCGCAGACCCGCAGCACCCGGAGACACCGTGCCGGTGATAGTCACCGGGGTGCCGACAGCAACCTTGGTCTGGCTTGCCTGGGCAGTGACGGCGTACCTCACGACGGTCTGCGCCTGGCCCTGCCCCGGGGCTCGCGACCAGGAACCATCGACCTCGACCGTCCACGTACCGCTGGCCTGGGCGGGCACCCGGAACGTCCCCTTGCCATCGGCATCCAGGACCTTCGTCTCGACCTTGCTTCGCCCGGCCGCGCCGCCTAGGGGTTGGAAGTAGAGGGTTGCCTGAGCGCCCTTTGCGGCAGCGGCCTTGGACTCGGCCACCACGTTGACAGAGACCTGACGACCAAATGTCGTGGCCTTGGGGGCCCTGACGGTCACATTCGTCGCCGCCGGGGCGATCTCGCGACCGTAATCGGCGAGGCGCGGATAGAAGTCGCTCGAGACGGTGCCGAAGTCCCAGACGGCAATCCCACCGATGCGCAATTCAGGGACGATTTGAGCTCGGGCCACGGCCGATCGCGAGTCGGCGAACCACACGCGGCGCTTGATGTCGCACTGCTGGCCCTTCTTCTCGACCTTGCCATCGGTGGGCCACCAATACTCGAAGGTCCATTCGCCGAACTTCGCATCCCAGGTGATCTCGGACTTGGTGCGCTGCGCGAGTTCGCGCGCAGAGGTCGGGGTGACATTCGTGCGGGCAGGCGTGGTCGTGGGCTTCCAGCCCGCCGGGCACTCCGAGTTGACGATCCAACCAGTGGCGGCCGGCAACGGCCAATTGCGTCCGTACTGCGGAGCACCGATCCACACGCGCTCGGCGTACTCCTCGCCGACCTGCTCCACGGCACTGCGGGCGACGAGGGTCGCCCAGTCATTGGGGCCGATCGGGCCAGGAGAGCTCCAGCTGTAGTCGTAGGCCATGATGTTGAGTCGGTCGACGTAGGGAGCGATCTCCTTCCACGCATACACGCAGTAGCCCGTGCCCGGATTGGGCGAGCCGATGGGACCGCGAGCCTCGCCGCATGAGTTGGTCGCGGGGGAACCTGAATTGATGAAGGGCGGGACCCCGCCGGGCACGGTCGCCCACAACGTCAGCCCCTTTGCCTTGAGCTGCGTGGAGAGTTCCTTGATCATCGCAACCCAGCGTGGCTTGGTGGCCGGCCATGAATCCCGTCCATCATGGAAGGCGAAGACCTCCCAGTCCAGATCGATGCCATCGACGCCAGCCTTGACGGCGTAGTCGGTGATGAGCTTGGCGTAGGCGCGGCGGTTCTTGCCCGACGAGAGGTAGTCGCTCAGCTTGCCCTTGCTCGTCGAGCCGAGATCGGTGATCGACGCATTGATCTTGATGCCCGCGGCCTGCAGGGCCTTGCGCTGGCGATCGAACTTCGGGGTCGTCCACGGCGTGCCACTCGAGCAGAGGGCATCTCCCCACGCACCGTCCTTGTCGTAGTCGCCGTTGTCGTAGAGGCACAGGGGGTTGTCCTTGCCCTGGAATGACCACCAGAACATCGCGACCTCGCCGACAACCCCGTCCGCATTGGCCGTCATCTGCGTGATCGCGGTGTCCGAGGCCCACCAGCCGAACCAGCCGGACACGATGGGCCGCGGAGCGTCTGCCGCCGAGGCGGCAGGGGCAGCCACGAGCACGCCAGCCGCCACAGCGGCGGCGCCCAGTGAGGCCGTGATGCTGCGCAGCCGCATGATGCTCCTCGGGATGATGGTCCAGACGTCCTCCAGGCTACGTCGCGTGTCGCGCCGAAGGTGTCAGCCGATCGACCCCCAGCGGGGATTCCCAGGGCGATCTGCATCACATTCGAGGGGCTAGCCCAGGGCGCGGGCGATCTCCTGCGCAGCCCGCGCCACGCGCGGGCCTACCTCATCGACCGGGCCGGCTACGGCGACTCCGACCGCTGCCTCCACGCCGGGAATGCCGAGCACGGGGGTAGCGACGCCACTGCTGCCGGGGGTATCCCCGGTCGAGACGACCCAGGGCGGATCCAGGGGTCGGCCGCCTGTGGTGCGGGCCGCGAGGACGGCGCGCCCGGCAGCACCCAGCTCGAGGGGCATGCGGGAGCCGAGGCGGTAGGCGACATGTACATCCGACCGCGGGGGCTCGGCCACGGCGACCGCGAGGAGGTCGGATCCGTCCACGACCCCCAGGTAGGCGGTTGCCCCGACGCCCTCGGCCAGGCGGCGCAGGACCGGCATGGCCGCGTCACGCAGGAGCGGCTGCACCTGACGGGCGAGGGTGAGTACGGCGAGCCCGAGTCGGCAGCGGCCATCGGTGCCACGCCGCACCAGGCCGTGCTGCTCGAGCGTGACGATGAGTCGATAGACGACGGTGCGACTCACCCCGAGGGCCGCCGCGACTTCCGTCACGGTGAGGCCCTCGGGGGAGTCCGCAAGCACCGAGAGGACTCGAAGCCCCCGATCGAGGGTCTGCGAAGTCTCCTTCGGCATCGGGGCTAGGCCGCCCCGGCCTTCTTGGCAAGCGACTTCACCTGGAAGGCGGAGATGATCTCGAAGATGCCGAGCACGAGCAGCCAGATGCCCGCGATCCAGACGAAGATGCCGACGGCCCACGGGTTGATCAGCAGGACGATGCCGGCGAGCAGGTAGACGATGCCGGAGAAGATCGCCCAGCCCTTGCCCTGGGACACCGATGAGGAGTTGACCAGCTGCAGGATGCCGGAGAAGAGGAACCACACACCGACGAAGATGCCGAAGATCTCGACCTTCTCCTCAGGCCCGAAGCGGAACATGAGCAGGCCGAGCAGCAGTCCGATGATGCCGGAGATGATGAGCAGGGCGCGGTAGGAGCCCGGCAGGCCGTGCCCGAAGGCGCGAACCAGGGACACGATGCCGGACACGACCAGGTAGATCGCGAGCACGACCGCGATGAACCAGGTGGATCCGCCGGGGTTGATGATGATGATGGCGCCGACGATGAGGCTGACGATGCCGAGCACGAGCAGGGCCCACCAGTTGCGACCGATGGCCGAAGCCACCGCCCGCTCGTCGTCATAGGTCAGGCCGGTCATGGGGTCGACCGATGCCATGGAGTACCTCCGCATTTTCAAGTGAGGGCCGCCTGGCCCCGGGACGCCTAAAGGTTAGGGCCGATTACCGCGCTATCCCAGGAAGCGCGCCAGGTACTCGCGAGTACGTTGCTGGATCGGGTCCCTGAGGACCTGCTCCGGTGTCCCCTCTTCGAGGACGACGCCGCCATCGAGGAAGCAGACACGGTCGGCCGCCTCGCGGGCGAATCCCATCTCATGGGTTGCCATGACGATGGTCAGGCCCTCCTCCTTGAGTTCGCGCACGGCGTCGAGGACCTCACCCACCAGGAGTGGGTCGAGCGCGGAGGTGATCTCATCGAAGAGCAGGATCTCTGGGGACATGGCCACGGCGCGCACGATGGCGACGCGCTGCTGCTGCCCACCCGAGAGCCGGTCGGGGTACTCCCCCGCCTTGTCCTCCAAGTCGAATCGCGCCAAGAAGCGACGGGCGCGCTCCTCCGCCTCGGCCTTGGACCGCTTCAGCACCTTGCGCTGACCCAGCGTGATGTTGTCGAGCACCGTCATGTGCGGGAAGAGGTTGTAGGCCTGGAAGACGATGCCGACGCGGCGACGGACGGAGTCGAGATCAGTCTTGAACGCCGTGACATCGAGATCGCCGTCCAGCATGATGCGGCCGGAATCGACCGTCTCGAGCCCGTTGATGCAACGCAGCAGCGTCGACTTGCCCGACCCGCTCGCGCCGATGAGGACGACGACCTCGTGCTCGTGCACGTCGAGATCGATGCCGCGCAGGACGGACTCGGCACCGAAGGACTTCCACACGGCCTCGACGGCAAGTGACACGGACGTCATGCGGTGAATCCCGAACCGCGCTGGCGCCGCTGGCGCTCCTGGAGCCAGTCCGTGAAGCGAGTCATGGGGATCGTCAGCGCAATGAAGAGGCAGGCGGCTGCGACGTAGGGCGTGTAGTTGAAGGTGAATGAGGCATCGATCTGCGCCCTGCGGAGGACCTCGATCGGCCCGAGGACCGACACGAGGGCGGTGTCCTTCTGGAGGGAGATGAAGTCGTTGAGGAGGGGCGGAGTCACATTGCGGATGGCCTGCGGCAGCACGACGTAGCGATTCGTCTGCCATGAAGACAGGCCCAGGGACCGGGCGGCCATCCGCTGGCTGGGATTCACCGAGTCGATGCCAGCGCGGAACACCTCGGCCACGTAGGCGCCGTAGGACAGGACGAGCGCCACCACACCCCAGACGAGCACGTCATCGGGCGCTCCCTGAAGCTGCAACGCGGGCACGCCGAAGCCGAGCAGGAGGATGACGAGCAGGGTGGGCACGCCACGGAAGACATCGACGTAGATGGTCGCGACGATGCGCAGCGGAAGGAAGATCGGACTCTTCAGCCGCCGCACGAGGGCGACGGTCAGGCCGACAATGAGGATGAGCGGCTCGGCGATGAGGAAGATGCGGATGTTCAGCCAGAAGGCCTGCAGCAGACCCGGGAATGACTCGCTGAACGCCTCGGGGCTGAAGAAGGTCTCCTGGACCGCGGGCCAGCCCGGGGTCCGCACGACGAAGAACGTGATAGCGGTCGCGGTGACGACCAGGCTGACCATGCCGATCGCGGCATCGCGCCATGCCTTGCGCTG
>JAULZJ010000272.1:0-2175 GCA_032117435.1 Candidatus Nanopelagicales bacterium
ATGAGCGTGCCGGCGAATCCGTCGAGCAGGTCCTCGAGCGCTGTCAGAGTCTCGACGTCGAAGTCGTTGGTCGGCTCGTCGAGCACCAGCACGTTGGGCCCGCTCATGAGCAGGCGCGTGAGTTGCAAACGCCTACGCTCACCACCGGAGAGGTCGCCCACCGGCGTCCACTGGCCATCGGATCCGAAGCCCAGCCGCTCGCACAACTGGCTCGCGGTGAGCTCGCGGTCCTTGCCGAGGTCGACGCGGGCCGCGACTCGCTCCACTGCCTCGAGCACGCGCCATGTCGGGTCGAGCTCCTCCAGATGCTGCGAGAGATAGGCGGGCTTGACCGTCATCCCCGTGGTGATCGATCCGGCTCCCGGAGCGATCTCCCTGAGCATCGTGCGGATGAGCGAGGTCTTGCCCGTGCCATTCGAGCCGAGAATCCCCACGCGCTGCCCTGGGCCCACATCCCAGGTGAGGTGATCGACGAGCGTGCGCTCGCCCGCGGCCACGGTGACATCGTGGAACTCATAGACGGTCTTGCCCAGACGGGCATTGGCGAAGGCGAGCAGCTGCACATCGTCGCGCGGGGCGGGCTCACCCTTGATGAGCTCATTGGCGGCGTCCACTCTGAACTTGGGCTTGGTCGTGCGCGCGGGAGCGCCGCGGCGCAGCCATGCGAGCTCCTTGCGCAGGAGGTTCTGACGCCGCGACTCCGATGCCGCGGCCTGCCGGGCACGCTCGGCCTTGCTCAGGACGAACGCCGAGTATCCCCCGTCGTACTCCTCCACACCGCCGTCGACGACCTCCCAGGTGCGCTCGCACAGGGCGTCCAAGAACCAGCGGTCGTGCGTGACGATCACGACTGACAGCCGGGGGCGCGACGCGAGATGATCGGCCAGCCACGCCACGACCTCGACATCGAGGTGATTCGTCGGCTCGTCGAGCAGGAGCAGGTCGAGATCGGCGATAAGCGCTCGCGCCAACTGCACGCGCCGACGCTCGCCACCTGACATCGTTCCCATTCGCCGCGCAAGGAGCGCCTCATCGAAGCCGCCCAGTAGTCCGTCGAAGATCTCGCGGATCGCCGGGTCGCTCGCCCACTGGTGCACGTCCTGGTCCGGCACGACGTACTCCGCCACCGAGATATCCGGGTCGAAGGCTTCCGACTGGGATACGGCCCCGACGTGCACGCCTGAGTTGACCGTCACCCGGCCCGAGTCCGGCGTCTCCAGGCCGCCCATGAGGTTGAGCAGAGTGCTCTTGCCCGCGCCGTTGCGCCCGACGACGGCGATGCGCTCGCCCTCCCCGACTCCAAGTGAGACGTCACTCAGCAGCGGACGCTCGCCATAGGCCTTCGACACGCGATCGAAGTTGACAAGATTGCGACCGGCCATGTTCGCTCGCGCGGTCAGACGTCGAGGCGGAGGATGGCGTCGTCGCCGTCCATGGAGATGGACACAGTAACGCCGTCCTCGATGCGCTGGTAGTCGATCTCGCTCACCGTGACGATGGGCATGGCGGTGTCGTAGAGCTCTGCGGCGACGAGTGCCCCGGTCGCGATGATGCCATCGGGCTCGGTGAGGACGATCCCCGCGGGAGCGATACCCAGACGCAGCAGCTCGGCGAGCACGTAGGTGCCTGAGCTCGAGCCCCGCCCGGAGCGCATGACGAGGATGCGACCGGTGACGACCGCTCCATGCTGGGGGTGGTGGACGTCGATGATGTCGCCCTCCGGGCCGATGCCGCCCCAGAAGGACACGGGCTCGTCGAGCTTGAGCACCGCGGCCGATGCCTCACCCGAGGTCACGCGCCAGCCCGTGATCGCGCTCATGTGAAGAGCTCCCGATTCCAGGTCACGAGACCCGTCGCGGCCGACTCGACGCATTCGGTGAGCGTCGCGAGCACGACATCGACACCCATATTGCCCGGGGCGTAGTGGGCCCACTTGCCAGAGTTGGTCATGACGGTGCGCGTGCCCGGGCGCAGAATCGAGGTGACGTAAGTGCACGTGTCGAGCACGAAGGTGACACCCCACTCCTCGAGTGGCTGCACGAGCCCGCGGCGCTCGGCCTCGGCGAAGACTGACCGGCCGGTGGAGATATAGAAGGCGACGCCATCCGCGAGTGGCGGTCCCCCGATGATGGCCGCGTGCGCCTCGGCGATCTCGTCGACGCTGGCGTGCGGGGT
>JAULZJ010000273.1:0-20127 GCA_032117435.1 Candidatus Nanopelagicales bacterium
GCCATCGTGGCTCCCCCGGTGAGCACGACTGCACCGGCGGCAGCCAGGGCGCGCGATCGATCCGCGGGGAGGCCATAGGCCGCGGTGATCCGCGCGATCATGGTCACCTGCGTCGGAACCAGGATGGCAGCGTCGGCGAAGGGAATGGGAGCCGCACCGACCCCGGCAGCGAGCGCAACCGACTGATTGATGATCGTCTTCGCGGCCTGTCTTTTACGCTCCCAGTCGAGGATCTGCACCGCGGTCAGGGCTGCGGTGGCCACCTCGGGCACGACGAGATACGTCGCATCGAGGAGTTCCTGCAGGCCGAGTACCGGCGATGAGGTGAAGGGGTCCTCGAGAGCATTGGTCAGCAGGCATCGGCCCGCGGGGCGCAGCGGCAGGTCGAGGGATTCGATGTAGTGAGCCAACTCAAGCGCGTCGGGGTGCGGGACTCCATCGCGGCTGGGCACCTGCGTCATGACCATGATGACGGGGAGGCCGAGATCGGAAAGCGCGCGGACGAAGTCCCCCTGCCGCTCCTCGAACCGACGATCGGACCATCGCACGAGATACCACGCGGCGTGGATCTGCTGGTCCATCGGCAGCGAGCGTGACTCGGCCACGCGCGAGCGCAGTGCAGCGAGGATCTCGTCACCCGATGACCCGGTCTCGAACCCTTCGGAGTCGTAGAGGCCGAGGAGCCCGCCCGGATGGCGGTGGTAGACGAGACCGCGCGTCACGGGCTTGCCCACACCGGTCGCCGCCACCTCGCTGCCGAAGATCGCGTTGGCGAGCGTGGACTTGCCGACACCGGTCTTGCCGAAGACGGCGAGATTGAAGCAGCCCAGTGACGCGAAGGCCTCGGCGAGTCGC
Source organism: Candidatus Nanopelagicales bacterium (assembly GCA_032117435.1). Lineage (GTDB taxonomy): Bacteria > Actinomycetota > Actinomycetes > S36-B12 > S36-B12 > Mxb001. Next base: position 856 of record JAULZJ010000273.1, read on the forward strand.
TGCGCGAAGAGCGACTCGACCTCAGCCTGGGGCAGGTCGACCGCCTTCCCGGACGGCGGAGGTGTGCTCGGGCCCGGGGAGTCGCTCATGGCACCACGGTAGGTGCTCGACCTGACCGGATGCGAGCAGACGCGTCGGGATGGGCATCGCGGTCCTGCCTCGGGTTACCGTGGACGGATGCTGCGCGCTCTCGCCATCATCGGCGCCGTGATCGTGCTCGTCGTGGTCGCGGGCGCGGGCGGCATCCTGGCGCTGGGCGGAGCGGACTTCCTGCGGGAGCGCGTGGTCGTCGTGCCGGAGGAATTGAGACCAGTCATCATCGAGGCGGCCGAGCGCTGTCCCGTCGTCCCCGCTCGCGTCCTCGCCGCGCAGCTGGCATCCGAGAGCAGCTGGGATCCACGTGCCGTCAGCCCTGCGGGCGCCACCGGCCTCGCGCAATTCATGCCCGAGGTGTGGGAGCAGTACGCCGTCGACGGCGACGGGGACGGCGATATCGACATCTACGACCCCGTGGATGCGATCCACTCAGCGGCGGAATTGAACTGCGTCAACGCCAAGCTCGTCGCCGACGTACCCGGCGATCAGCTGAGCAATATCCTCGCGGCGTACAACGCCGGCTTCAATCAGGTGCGCCGATACGAAGGTGTACCGCCCTTCCCGGAGACGCAGCAATACGTCGAGCGCGTGCTCTCGCGGGCGGAGCGAATCGAGCTCTGACCGCCTAGCTGCGCGGATTGCCGAACATGTCGGAGTTGCCGCGAGCGTCGGCCACGAGCCCTGGGACGACATCGGTGAGCTCGGCCGGGCTCCAACGACCGCCGTCCTTCGTCGCGGTCGGTCCCTTGGTCCATGGCTCCGCGACACCGATCTCATTACCCGTCACGGTGAAGATGCGCCCCGTGACCCCCGCTGACAGCGGGGAGCCCAGCCAGACGACGAGCGGGGAGATATTGGCCGGATCCATCGGGTGGTAACCACTCTCGTCCGCCTGCACGCCCGTCATCTCGGAGAAGATCGGAAGTCCCTCGGTCATCCGAGTGAGTGCGACAGGGGCAATTGCATTGGCGGTGACCCCGAGCCGCGCGAGTTCATCCGCGAGGATGATCGTCATCGCCGCGATGCCCGCCTTGGCGGCGCCGTAGTTGGCCTGGCCGATATTGCCGAAGATCCCCGAGGGCGACGACGTCGAGATGATGCGCGCATCGTTGGTCTCGCCCGCCTTGGCGCGGGCGCGCCAGAAGTCCACAGCATGCCGGCTGACGGCGAAGGTGCCGCGCAGGTGCACGGCGATGACCGAGTCGAACTCCTCCTCGGACATGTTGACGAACATCCGGTCGCGGAGGATGCCCGCGTTGTTGACCACGACGTCGAGCCCTCCGAAGGCGTCGATCGCCGCTTGGACGATGCGGCCCGCTCCGGCGTAGTCCGTGACGTTGTCGGTGTTGGCGATCGCCTCACCCCCCAGGGCCGTGATCTCGTCCACGACCTGCTGTGCGGGGCCGGCGTCCGCGCCCGCCCCATCGACGGAGCCGCCGAGATCGTTGACGACCACGCGCGCACCCTCGCGAGCGAAGGCAAGCGCGTGCTCGCGCCCGATACCCCGACCAGCCCCCGTGATGACGACGATACGACCTTCGCAGATGCCCGACATGGTGCCTCCTCTTCTCCTCCGCGGAGGCTAGCGAGCGGGTGCGCACGTGATAGGACGGGGTGTGCCTAGTCCCCGTCTGCTCTTCGTGTGCACCGGCAACGCGACGCGTTCGGTGATCGCCGCCGCTCTGGTGCGTCGAGATCGACCAGGCTGGGCTGTCGACTCCGCGGGCACATGGGCCATCCCGGGATTGCCCTCGAGCCGACGCACTCTCGCGGCGCTGGAGAGCGTCGGAGTCAGCGCTCCCGGCCATCGGAGCACGACCCTGACCCGGGAGCACCTCGACGCGACCGACCTCGTGGTCGCCTTCGAACGCGACCACGTGAGGTTCGTGCGGCACATGTCACCCGCCGCTGCTGACCGGACGGCCACGCTCCCCCGGCTACTCCTTCCCGACTGGCCCGGCGCCGGTCTCGCCGAGGAGGACCCGCGCCACTGGCAGGAGGTCGACGATCCCGCGGGCGGCGAGGTCGACGACTTCATCCGCTGCGCTCGCGTCATCAGCGATCAGATCCAGGCGCTGCTGCTGCGCCTGGACGCGCACGGGACCTAGCCGACCACTCCCTCGGCAGCCAACGTGGCGATACGTGCCTCGCCGATCCCCCAGTCGAGCAGGGCATCGGCACGTGGAGCGCTGACGGCGCCCGGTGCGCCCGTGGGAGTGCCGGAGAATCTCGGGGCCGCTGATGCCTGCATGACACCGTCCACCTCGACGAAGGTGCCCCGCGCGGCCAGGTGCGCGTGGTGCGGTGCCTCCGACATCGTGAGGACGGGCGCGACGCAGGCGTCACTGCCTGCCGCCAACTCTGCCCACTCATCGCGCGTGCGCGTGGCGATGACATCGGCGAAGGCTGCACGCAGCTCGTCCCAGCGGGCGACGTCGAACTGCCCGGGCAACTCCGCGTCCGTCAGCCCGGCAATGCGCAGCCACTCCGCGTAGAACTGCGGCTCCAGGCAGGCGACGGCGAGGAAGCGGGCGTCCGACGTGCGGTAGACGTCGTAGAAGGGCGCGCCAGAGTCGAGCAGGTTGACTCCTGCTTCCTCGCTCCACATGCCCTGGGCCGCCATGCCGTGGAAGAGCGACATGAGGAGTGCGGCGCCGTCGACCATGGCGGCATCCACCACCTGTCCGCGGCCCGATCGCTGCGCTTCCCATAGCGCCGCCAGGACTCCCACCAGCAGCAGCATCGCTCCCCCGCCGTAGTCGCCGACGAGATTGAGCGGTGGCGTCGGCGCCTGGCCCCGGCGCGCGACGTGCGCGAGGACGCCCGAGATGGCGATGTAGTCGAGATCGTGACCCGCGGTGCGCGCCCACGGCCCCTCCTGGCCCCAGCCGGTCATCCGGCCGTAGACGAGTGACGGTCGACGCTCCCAGCACGCATCCGGCCCGAGTCCGAGCCTCTCCATGACCCCCGGCCGGAAGCCCTCGATGAGGACGTCCGCACCGGCAATGAGATCGAGTATGAGATCGAGTCCGTCGGCATGGCGTACGTCGACGACGACACTCGCGCGCCCGCGACGGGTCACGTCGCGCAGCGGGTCCCCGAGCGCGAGGCCCGGACGCGGCGACTCGATCCGGATACCCTCCGCGCCCAGATCGGCGAGCACCATCGCGGCGAAGGGAGCCGGCCCCAGGCCGGCCATCTCGACGAAGCGAAGCCCCGACAGAGGCCCGGTCATCGGATGACCGCGATCACTTGGGAGTTGTGGACGGCAAGCCGACCGTCGGCGGTCCACAACTCGCGGGATTCGGTGGCATACCCCTCGGCGAGAGCGAGCAGGCGACCGCGGTGGAGCAGTGGCACGCCGGGATCGACCGAGGCGGGATCGACCAGCAGCGTCGCACTGAAACTCAGCGTCGCCATGGGACGGGGTGTCGACACCTGCACGAGTGCCGCAGGCCACATCGCATCGACCAGGCCCGTGAGTGTCGCGTCGTCGTACTGCAGCAACGCCACCGCCGGCGCCACCCAGGCCAGGACGTCGTCCTGCGTGCCGGAGTAGGGATACCCGCTCAGAGGTCGCACGGCCAGGTGCTGGAGGAATTCCGGCGCCAGTGGCGGCTCCAGCGTGAGCGGCGGCAGGTCCTGCCAGTTGGCTGCCTTGGGCATGGACAGCACCGGGTGCCCCTCGACATCAGGTGCACGCGAGCAGCCGAAAACCACCGTCGCGGCCGCCCAGCTCTCGCCGGCAGTGGAGGAGACGGCCACCTGCCAGACGCTCGTCGCGGAGCCACGACGCACGAGGGTGCAGGACACCCGCGCAGGCCCCGTGAGGACGGGGCCCACCATGTGGACACTGATCTCGCGTAGTGACGCAGCCCCCGGGTCCGAGTCTCGCGCTGCTCTCACGACCGCGGCCACGATGAGACCGCCCCAGGCGCCGCGACCCTGGTGCCAGCCCTCGGGCACCGTCCAGAGGCCGTCGCGGACGTCGACGAACTCCGCGTATGAGGTCATCGCAGGAGCCTATCGGCGCGCGTCGTGGCCCGAGCATCGTCGGGGGCCACGGCTAGCCTGCGATCGTGCGCATCCTCCACACATCCGACTGGCACCTGGGCCGGTCGTTCCACGGCGCGTCGTTGCACGCGGATCAGGCCGCGGCCATCGATTGGCTGGTGGACATCGTGGCTGCAGAGGGTGTGGACCTCGTCATCATCGCGGGCGATGTCTACGACCGCGCCGTGCCGCCGCTGGAATCCGTGCAACTGTGGCAGTCCGCACTCGAGCGCCTCAGCGAGATCACCCCGGTGCTCGTCACGTCGGGCAATCACGACTCGCCCACTCGTCTCGGCTTCGCGGGGTCGCTACTTGGTCGGGCGGGTGTGCATCTGCGCACGGGCATCGACACGATCGACTCTCCGGTCATCATCACCGGAAGCGATGGCGTCACGGTCGCCGCGTACGGCATCCCCTACCTCGAGCCCGACCTGCATCGTGAGGCACTCAGCGCTGAGCGTTCCCACACGTCGGTGCTCTCGGCTGCCATGGATGTCATCCGCGCTGACCTCGCCGGGCATGGCGGGATCCGGTCCGTAGTCGCCGCGCACGCCTTCATCACCGGCAGCGCCGACCCCGTGGTGAGCGACTCCGAGCGCGACCTCCGCGTCGGCGGGATCGGCGACGCACCGGCGACCGTCTTCGCCGGAGTGGACTACGTCGCCCTAGGCCACCTCCACGGCGCCCAGGACGTGCGCGCTCCTGACGCGACGCGGGTGCGCTACTCGGGCTCACCCCTCGCCTTCTCCTTCTCCGAGGAGTCACACACCAAGTCGGTCACCCTCGTCGACCTGCCCGCTGCGGGCGGTGCCGACATCACCCTGCTCCCCGTACCCGTCGGACGTCCGCTGGTCACCCTGCGCGGAGATCTCGACGACCTGCTCGCCGACTCGAGCCTGCACGCGCATTCAGAGAGTTGGGTCCGCGTCGTGCTTACCGATGCCCGTCGTCCTGATCACGCCATGAGCCGACTGCGCGAGGTGTGGCCCTACGCGGTCGATCTCGACTTCGATACGCGACGATCCGCGATCGGCGGCGATGCCCGGGACAGCGATGCCAGGGACATCGCCCTTGCTAGCGCGGATCCCGTCACCGTGGCCGCATCCTTCATCGAGCACGTGACGGGCACACCCCCCGAGCCCGAGGAGTCGCGTGCGCTGCGCGACAGCGTGGAGGCCGTCCGCATCGCCGAGGTTTCCGCGTGAGGCTGAGACGGCTCACGATGTCGGGCATCGGCCCCTTCCGCGGTGAGGAGTCCATCGACTTTGACAGGCTCACCCGGTCGGGGCTCTTCCTTATCGAGGGGCCGACCGGGGCAGGCAAGTCGACGATCATCGATGCCATCGTCTACGCCCTCTACGGCAGCGTGGCCGGCGGCCGGGAGTCGACGACCGATCGGATCCGCAGCGACCTCGCCGATTCCGCGACGGCGAGCTACGTCGAGCTGGAGTTCGACGTCGGAGGCCGGTCATACGCCATCTGGCGCCAGCCGGCCTACTCCCGGCCGAAGCTCCGTGGCGATGGCTTCATCAAGGAGAATGCGAAGCAGTCACTGCGCTCACTCGATGGCTCCCTCGAGCCGATCACCGATGCCAGGGAGATCGCTGCCCAGGTGCAGCGCCTCCTCGGGCTCAGCGTCGAGCACTTCCGCAAGCTCGTCGTGCTGCCCCAGGGCGAGTTCGACGCACTACTCCGCGCCAGTCCGGCCGACCGATTCGAGGTCCTCGGTCGCCTCATCGACGATGGCTTCCTCGCAAGGGTCCAGGAAGATCTCGTCACGCGCGCGCGCGAGGCTGAAGCCCGCCGCGCGGAGATCCGCGCGCACAGTCAGGGGATCGCGATAACCCTGTGCTCACGTGCGCGCGAGGCACTCGAGGATGTGCCCGATGCGGAGTCCCTCGATTCCGACGACGTGGACGCGCTCCGCAGGACACTTCAGGTGCGCGTCACCGACGCCCGTCAGCGGGTGGCAGCGCTCACCGATCCCGCCACTGCGGCAGCCGAGGCAGCGGTCGTGGCAGGTAGGGCGCTCACCCAGGCCCGGCAGGCCGCCTCGAGCCGGGCTGCGCTCGCCCAGGCACGGGCAGCCCTTCCGCAGCCCCTGCGCGAATCACCCGCGGATCGACTCCGGCAGCGGCGCTCCGAGGTGGCGGGGATCGTCGCGCGCCTCGAGCCCTTCGAGGCGTGGGAGGCAGCGTGTGACGTGCGCGCCGCCCGCACCGCCGAACTGGCCGAGGCCGCGCGACAGGCGCGAGCGCACGTCGCGGACCTCGTTCGGCAAGCCCAAGATCTGCCCGCCCAGCGGGCCGATCGCGATCGACGCCGCCAGGCGGCTGTCATCGCGGCTGCCGGGCTGGCGCAGCACAGCGCTGAGGTTGCCCGACTCGAGGTTCTGGTGTCCGCGGCACATGACTTGCGCAGTCGCGAGGCCGCACTCACCGAGGCCACCGCTGCTGCAGCATCCGCCACGGCCGAATCAGACCGGCTTCGCGCCGCTCTCATCAGTGCCCGCGAGCACCGCGTCACTCTGCTGGAGCGTCGTCTTGCGCAGAGCGCAGCCGACTTGGCCTCTCGCCTCCACGCCGACCAGCCATGCCCCGTGTGCGGATCGCGCGTACATCCGCACACGGCCACCGCGGGCGATGCAGATCTGGTGACCGACGCAGAGGTCGAGTCCGCCGAGGCCGCACTCGTCGCGGCAGAGGACCGACACGCCGTTGCGCACTCCGCGGCAGAGGCGGCCAGGGCCGCCACGATCCCGGCTCAATCGGCCGTGGACACCCTGCGCGGTCGACTGGCCGACGTCGACGCCAGCATGCTCACCTCAGCCGTGGCCACCGCACAGCAGGCCCTCGCCGACGCACGGGCAGGACAGACCCTGGCGGACTCGCTGGCAGCGGAGATCGCCGATCTCGACGTTCAGATCAGTGCGCTCGAGGACCAGCGCACCAAGGCGACCGCCGCAGCCGCCGAGGCCGAGGCCAGGGTTAGGGCGGATCAGGACAGCAACATGCGCGAAGCGGCGGCCCTCCACGAGGCAGTCGGCTCGCAGGCGACGGCCGCTGCCACTGCGGCGCTCGCTCGGGAGGAGGCCACCCTCATCGACGCCGCGCTCGATGCCTTCGAGGCAATACCGGTGTCCACGCCCGAGGTCGACATCAGCGTCCTCGAGGCGGCCCTCACCGCCGCGCAGGCAGGAGCCGATGATGCACGCGCCCAGCTCCACCACGCGCACGAGGCCCTCACCCGGCTGAGCGCGACCTTCGATGCCGTCGAATCCCTCGCCGACAGCTGGATCGCTGCCCATGCCGAGATCGCCGAGGTCCTCGCTGCGACCGAGACCGCGATCTCACTCGGCGCCCTCGTGTCAGCGCAGGGCAAGGCCAACACCTTGCGATTGACCTTGCAGTCCTACGCCGTGCAGCGACGATTCCGCACCGTCCTTGATGCCGCGACGCTCCACTTGGAGCGCATGAGCGGCAGCCACTTCGCCTTCGAGCTCGACGAGTCGGTCGGCCGAGGACACTCCGGCCTCGGCATCGCCGTACGCGACCAATGGAGCGGTGCGCTTCGCGACCCCAAGGCCCTGTCCGGAGGCGAGACCTTCATCGCCTCGCTGGCCCTCGCCCTCGGTCTCGCGGATGTCGTCCGCGAGGAGAGCGGTGGAGTCGATCTCCAGACCCTCTTCGTCGATGAGGGCTTCGGCTCCCTCGACCAGGAGTCGCTGCAGCACGTGCTCGATCAGCTCGATGCACTGCGGTCACGCGGCCGGATGGTCGGGGTCATCAGCCATGTCACGGAGATGAAGGACTGGGTGCACGACAGAGTGGTGGTCGTGCCCGGCCCCCGAGGGGCCGGCAGCCACCTCATCGTGGCCGCCTAGCGGCAGTGGTCGCCCGAAAGTCCCTCCGCGCCCCGGCCCAGGCAACTAGCCTGCGTTCACCCGAGGCGACCAGGGAGGCTCCGTGGCGGCGACAGCTTCAGCAGCACCGATGAAGGATTACCGCACGGGGCGAGTCGTCGGCCTGGCTACGACCGCGGCCCTAGGCGGCTTCCTCTTCGGATACGACTCTGCTGTCATCAACGGTGCGACATCCGCCATCAAGTCCCTCTTCGGATTGAGCGACATCGCGATCGGCTTCGTGGTGTCAATCGCCCTCATCGGCTCAGCCATCGGCGCATGGTTTGCCGGCTCGCTGGCAGACCGCTACGGGCGCCGCCGCGTGATGCTCGTGGCAGCCGGGCTCTTCCTCGTCGCCGCGATCGGGCAGGCTTTCCCCTTCGGTGTCGCCGATCTCATGCTGTGGCGCTTCATCGGTGGCGCGGGCATCGGCGTTGCCAGTGTCATGGCACCGATGTACATCGCCGAGATCGCACCCGCGCAGATCCGCGGCCGCATGGGATCCCTGCAGCAATTCGCCATCGTCATCGGCATCTTCGCCACCGGCCTCGTGAACTTCATCGTGCTCCAGGCGGCGGGCGGCAACGCCCGCAACGTGTGGCTCCTCGGGCTCGAGGCCTGGCAGTGGATGTTCCTGTCGATGATCATTCCCGCGGTGGTCTATGCGCTCCTCGTGCTGCGCATCCCCGAGTCACCCCGGTACCTGGTGGCCATCGGCGAGCCCGCCAAGGCTGGCGCAGTCCTCAGCACGATCTACACGGTCGATGTCGGTCCCATGGTGGCCGACATGGAGCAGTCGCTCTCCGGCGACCACAAGCCCCGCTTCTCCGACATCCGCGGGCGCACGCTCGGACTCATGCCGATCGTGTGGATCGGCATCATGCTCAGCGCCTTCCAGCAGTTCGTCGGCATCAACGCTGTCTTCTACTACTCCAACACCATCTGGGAGTCGGTCGGCTTCTCCGAGTCCCAAGCCTTCCAGACATCCCTCATCACGACCGGCATCAATGTGCTCTTCACCATCGTCGCGATCGCCCTCGTGGATCGAGTCGGTCGCAAGCCCCTCCTCCTGGTCGGCTCGGCTGGCATGGTCGTGACCCTCGCGACCCTGACCTGGGTATTCGGGACGGCGGCGACGAATGCCGAAGGCCAGCCCGTCCTTGCCGATGGGCCCGATGTCATCGCCCTGATCGCCTTCAATGCCTACGTCGCGTTCTTCGCAGCGACGTGGGGGCCGATCGTCTGGGTGCTCCTCGGAGAGATGTTCCCCAACCGCATCCGCGCGACGGCGCTCGCCGTCGCCGCCGCAGCCCAATGGATGGCCAACTTCCTCGTCTCGACGACCTTCCCCGAGCTGGCCGGCATCTCCCTCGGCCTGGCCTACGGCATCTTCACGGTCTTCGCCGTTCTCTCCATCCCCTTCGTCATGAAGTACATACGCGAGACCAAGGGCGTCACGCTGGAAGATATGGGCGAATTGGAGGGTGCCCGGGCTGCGTGACGACGATCACGCCAGCCCTGTCCCCTGAGCGCGGGGCGCGCCACGCCAGGCGTGGAGGACCGGGTGCACGTAGCCTGGCAGGAACCCCCTTCTACTGCGAGGACATCTCATCGGCAAGGTGCGCACCCCATGGGGTAACGCAGGCGAGCGGCTCGCTCGGGCCTGGTCGCACGCGCCTGGGCGCATACGCCGCCTTGCCCTCGTGTCCCTCGTCGTACTCACCGCCTACGTCCTCGTACGCCTGACCTTCACGCGCGAGGATGCGCAACCACTGTCGTTCTGGATGCTCTTCCTCGCCGAGATGATGAGTCTGATCAGCCTCGCACTCTTCACCTACGAGGCGTGGGACATCCCCTCACGGGAGACACCTGAACCCATAGACGCTGTCACGGACATCGTCATTGCCACCTACGACGAGCCAGTCGACATCCTCGAACCCACGATCGTCGCCAGCCTGCGTGTCACCGATGTCCGACTCGTGTGGGTGCTCGACGACGGATGCAGACCCGAGATCGAGAGCCTTTGTGCCGAGCTCGGTGCCCGCTATCTCGTGCGCGATGACAACCGGCACGCGAAAGCTGGGAACATCAATGCAGCGCTGCCGCGCATGGATGCGGAACTGCTTCTCTTCCTCGATGCAGACCACGTCCCACGACGCGATGCCATCTCGCAGATGTCCGGCTACTTTCGTGATCCTGCCGTGGCACTCGTCCAGAGCCCGCAGGACTTCCGCAATCGCGACTCCGCGCAGCACACCCATGGCAGCCATCACGAGCAGTCACTGTTCTTCGAGGTACTCATGCCAGCCCGCGAACGCCACCAGGCCATATTCTGGTGCGGTTCGGCAGCGCTGATCCGCCGCTCGGCGCTCATGTCGGTGGGCGGGGTGGCGACCGAGACCGTCTCCGAGGACCTCCACACCTCGCTCAAGCTGCAGCTGGCCGGCTTTGTGCTGCGATACCACAACAAAGTCCTCGTCACAGGAATCGCACCGCACACCACGGCGGACTACCTCCTCCAGCGCGACCGATGGGCGCGCGGGACCCTTGCCGTCCTCACAGGGCGGCAGTCCCCCGTCTTCGGACGTGGCTGGTCGGGTCGCCAGCGACTTCACTACCTGAACAACCTCCTCTACTACTTTCTCCCGTTCCAGCGCCTGCTCTACGTCGCCATCCTCGTGCTCGCCCTCCTCCTCGGCTGGCTCCCGATCAGCGGAGCGTCACCGGCGTTCACGCTGATGCTCACCTTCGTCATCCTCGTCTCGATGATCGCGTCGCTCGCGCTCGCCCGCGGGCGCCTCGAAGTCGGCGAAGGGGCAAGCAACGTGTACCTCAGCGCGGAGATCTACTTTCACGCGCTCGTCATGACGGCCCTGCGTCGCAAGAGCAACTTCAAGGTCACTCCCAAGTCCATCTCCGATATGGCTCTGGGACAGCGCCTCCGCGTGCTCGCCCTGCCCACCGTCGTCGTGCTGGTCATCGGGGTGAGCTGGATCCTCCGGACAATTCAGCAGGCTTTCGGTGCCGTCCTACCGGGCTGGGCTCTCCCCGGTGATCTCACGACGCTCGCCTACCTGCTCCTCACCTTCTTCGCCGCCATCGAGCTCACCATCATCGTCCCCATGCTCATGCGGGAGTACAGCCGCCGTCAGCACAGGTACCGATGGCGCTTCCGCTGCGATCTCCCGGCGCTAGTCGAGGAACATCCAGTCACGGTGACGGACTTGCACGAGGCCGGCCTGTCCTTCACGTGCGCGGATCGAGCCTTCTCCGTCCATGACCGCCTCCCCATCGAGTTCACGGCACCCCTGGGCCAAGCGGCGGCCCGTGTCGCCGGCTGCATCACCGTCGTGCGCGTTCACGTCGGCGACCAAGGGAGGGTGGTCTACGGCTGCACCGTCGACTGGTCATCGACCGCGGACCGCCGGAATGTCATCGATCTCTGCTACGTCTTCCTTGCCGCCCAGGATCTGGGCTACGTCGAGAGCCAGGTTCCGCAAGTGTGGTCATCCAGTGACGCGTGACCTAGGCTCACTCAGGTGAAGGGCGTCATCATCACCAGCTTCCTCGGCTGGGTCGAGGCCACGCGCGGCCTCGTCACGGAAGACGCGATCCTGGTCGACGCAGAGCCGGCCCTGTCCTCCGGCGGCGCCTACACGGCCGTGGGCAACTACCCCGCCAGCGACTTCACCGCACTCGTCGAGAGCCTCGCGGCCAAGGAGGGAAGGACGACCGATGAAATCCTGCGCGAATTCGGGATCGCAGCCTTCCCCCAGTTGGGTTCCCTGCACCCTTCCTGGCTGGACGGCATGGATGACCTTTATGCGCTCCTCAGCGGAATCGAAAGCGTCATCCACACCGAGGTACGCAAGCTATACGACGATGCGCGACCACCTCTCATCACGGCGCGCAAGGAAGCCGATGGGTCGATCGAGGTGACCTACGCGTCGCATCGCGATCTCGTGGCGCTGTGCCAGGGACTCATCGAGGGTGCTGCTCGGCACTTCGACGAAGACTGCGAGGTCCGCATAGTCTCCACCGATCGCCAGGACGACATCACCCGTGCGGTGATGCAGGTCCGGACCAGTGTCCATGCCTGAAGCCGCCGATGACCGTGGAGCCCTGGCCAGCATGCTGGACCGGGAGCGCCGCGCCCGCGTCGAAGCCGAACGACTCCTCGAGACCAAGGCGCAGGACCTCTTCAACGCCAACCAGCGGCTGGCCGAGCTCGCTGATTCGCTTGCCGCGCGTGAGCGCTACGCGACTGCGATATTCCAGGCTGCCCAGGACGGGATCATGGTCGTCTCTCCCGCCGGGATGATCGAATCGGCGAATCCAGCCGCCGTCTCGCTCTTGGCGTCGATCGCCGAGCAGGTCCAGGGATCCAGCATCTCCCGGTGGCTCGAAGTCCCCACCATCCCGCAGGACCTTCCGGGGGCCGGCGAAGCCATGGCGTCCGCATTGCGCAAGCAGCGCCTTGCCGAGTGGACCATGGTGAGCGCTGTCGGCGCTTCCCTGCCCGTGCGCGTCGCCGTGGGCGTGATGGAAACCGGTCATGAGCCCCGTCTCATCCTGGTCCTGCACGATCTCTCGGAAGAGCGCAAGGCCGAGGATGCGCTGCGGCGGACGGCCCTGCTCGACCTCCTCACGGGGCTGGGCAACCGAGCCTCACTGCTGCAAGCACTCGACGGTGATGGGGACTCGGGTGAGGATGACCTGTGCGTGATCGCCGTCGACCTGCTGCGATTCCACCGGATCAACGACGCCCTGGGGCGCACAGTAGGCGATGAGGCGCTACGCGATATGGGTGCACGCCTTCGCTCAGCAGCAGAAAAGGCACTTGCGGAAGATCCCCGCCTTACGTTGTGGGTGCCCATCCGCTTGAGCAGCGACGAGTTCGCCGTGCTCATTCGCGCAGAGGACATCCAGGGGCTGGTCACGGAAGAGGTGGAGCGCATCTCACGCGCACTAGAGGAGCCCGTGGCATACGAGGGCTACACCGTGCCACTCGAGGTCTGCGTCGGCTACGCCATCGGCTCGACCACGACGAGGGATGTGGATGCGCTCGTCGACCGCGCGATGATCGCGCTCGAGACCGCCAAGCGCCGCGCCGGCGAGCGCATCGCCGCCTACGAGCCTGCGATGGGGGCTGAGCGATCGCGCATCGTTCACCTCGAGGGTAGGATCCGCGAGGCGCTGGCCGACGGCGAGTTCGTCGCCTACTACCAACCCCGGATCGATGTCGTCTCGGGCGAGATCGTGGCCTGCGAGGCACTCATACGCTGGGATCATCCCCGGCGGGGACTCATCATGCCCGGCGACTTCATCCCCGTGGCCGAGCAATCGTCCCTCATCCTGGACCTCGGTCGCGAGGTCCAGGATCAGACCCTGGCACTGCAGCGGCGATGCATCGACCAGGGCCTGGCGCGACCCATCTCCATCAACATCTCGCACCAGGAGTTCGCCCTCCGGTCGGTCATGGACGCCATCCAGGAGCGCGTCCTCGCCGCGGGCGTCCGCCCCGAACTCATCGAGTTCGAACTCCAGGAGTCGATCATCACCGATGACGTGGACTACAGCCGTGGGATCCTTCAGGCCCTCCACGACAATGGCTTCCGGGTCGCCATGGACGACTTCGGTACCGGTCATTCCTCGTTGGGGCGCCTGCGCGAACTTCCGATCGACGTCCTCAAGATCGATCGATCCTTCGTGAGCAGGGCTCCCGAGGATCTGCAGAGCGAGAGGATCCTCACCGCCATGGTCTCCCTGGCGGAGGTCCTCGGAGCCACGGTCGTCGTCGAGGGAGTCGAGTCCGAGACCCAGCTGCGCATCGTCCAGCAGGCCGGGCACTGCGAGGTCCAGGGCTTCCTCTACTCGCCCGCCGTCGGCCCCGACCTCTACGAGGAGATGCTGCGCACGCAGCCCTGGATGCGGGCAGACGCGTGAGGATCCGCCACCGCGCGCTGCGCATCCCGCTGACCTACCTGCTCCTCATTGCCATCGCGGGCATCGGACTCACGGTCGTGCTCGTCCGCTACGACCTCAACGAGGACATCGCGGCGAATGAACTCACGACCAGCAGCCAGGCCCAGGCACTCGCCCGCGATCTCAGTGAGGGGTTCGCGATCTTCTATGGACCGACCGTGGCTGGCGAGGGCTTCGCGAGCGCAGGCGTCCAGGAGTCCCTAGCCACGGGCACACCAGAGGACGAGTTGCTCGCCGACGGCTTCCCCGCCTTCGCCGCACCCTTCGTGGACTACCTCGGCCCGGCCCTCCTCGATTACCAGCTTGCACCCGAGGGCGTCGTGACCTACTCAGCAAGACCGGAGGAGAACGCCGCTGCCCTCGGGCACAACCTCTTCCTCGACGACGCGCGCAAGGCAGACGTGCTCGCCGCGGTGGAAGCGCGCACGCCCGTCGTGAGCGGGCCGATCGAGCTCAAGCAGGGTGGTTCGGGACTCATCATCCGCCAGGCGATCTTCGTCCCGGGCACCACACCCTTCCCCGAGCGCTTCTCCGAGCGCGCGGATCTCACGCAGTTCCCCGCTGATCTCGAGTCGGTGCCCGATGATTTCTGGGGCTTCGCGACCACGGTCATCGATGTCGAGGGATTCGTGGGGCAGATCGACCTCACAGGACTGACCGAGGACCAGATCGCCCTCCAACCCGTGCGTGCCGACGGCACCCTCGGTCCCTCGATTCTTGGCACCTTCACCGCCGGCACCGATCACGAGGTCACCGAGCTTATCGACCTGCCCGACGACACGCAGTGGCAACTCACCGCTGCTGTGCCGCACGCCAACGTGTGGCACCGCTGGCCCATCATCCTCATCGGGCTCGCCGTCACCGCGGTGGTCATGGCCCTCGCCGCATGGGGCTACCGCGTGTCCAAGCGATACCGGCTCGGCTACGCCTTCAGCGACTCGATCGTCGATCTCACGACGCGCCAGGATGTCCTCGATGCCACGAGCGCCTTCATCACCTCGGTCTACCCTCGCCTCAGTGGCCAGGTGGACACGCCAGCGCCGAGCCAACTGCGTGTGAGCATCCCTTCGGGCGCCCCGGCGGACGAACTCCGCGGTGTCGACGATGTCCGCCTCTGGTCCATTCGCCAGGGTGGGGAAACCCATGCCACTATCCGGCTGACACGCGGTGCCCCGTACGTCGCGGCCGAGGTCGCCGAAGCCATTGGCATCATCTCGCGCATGCTGGCGGCGACCCTCGGCTCGCTCGAGCATCGCGAGGAACTCGAGCGACAGTCGACCGTCGACCAGCTCACCGATCTCTTCAACAGGCGACAGTTCCAGCCCTCCTTCGAGGACCTCGCGCAGACGGCGGCCGCACGCGATCTGTGGCTTGCCGTTGGCGTAGTCGATCTCGACGACTTCAAGGGCATCAACGACAGTTTCGGCCACCTCTTCGGCGACGAAGTCCTCAAGGAGCTCGGGCTCGCACTCGGTGGAGCTGTCCGCGGCAGTGACACCGTCTTCCGATTCGGAGGGGACGAGTTCGTCATCCTCGCCCTCCTCGATACCGAGGAGCAGGCCCTGGGACTCTTCACTCGTGTGCAGGCCAAGGCGAATGCCACGCTCGGCGGCATGACACCCGACAGACGACCCGCGACCATCTCCGTGGGCTACGCCTGCTGCCCAGGATCCTTCATCGAGCCGATGAACGAACTCCTCGCCAAGGCCGATCAAGCCCTCTACCGAGCCAAGGCCGCGGGGCGCAACCGGGTCGAGGACTGGGCATTCCAGGGCGCCACGACCGGGCCCATCGCCCCCATCGGCTGATCACCCTCGTTCAGTCGATGACTCGTCATCCGTTGAGGATGATCAAGCGCTCCTCGGTCATCTCCCGCACCGAATAGGCCGGCCCCTCACGGGTATTGCCCGAGTCGCGCAGGCCGCCGTAGGGCATCTGGTCCGCGCGCCAGGTGGGCACCTCATTGATGAGGACACCGCCGAAGTCCAGCGTGCGCGCTGCCCTGATCGCCTTGGCTACATCGGCGGTGAAAACACCGGCCTGGAGGCCGTAACGGGTGTCATTGGCCCGTCGCAGGGCCTCGTCGAAGTCCGAAAACGACTGAATGGCGACCACGGGACCGAAGACCTCGAGCGCGCAGACGTTCATCTCCGGCTTCGCATCCACGATGACCGTCGGCTGGAGTACGCCATCGCTGCCAATCTCACCGCCGCAGGCGACTCGACCGCCATCAGCGACGGCATCGTCGATCCACGATTTCACGCGATCGCGCTCGCCGGTCGAGATCAGCGCGGAGACGTCGGTGGCCTCGTCCATCGGATCGCCGACGACGAGTCCCTTGACGCCCTCGACAAGAGCGGCCGTCACCGGCTCGACCAGGGACTCGTGCACGAAGAGTCGCTGAGTCGATATGCACGACTGGCCCGCGTGCGAGAACCCGGCGATCTTGATCTTGGCCACGGCGGTCTGCCAGTCACCGTCGGCATCGATGATGACGGGGGCGTTATTGCCCAACTCGAGTCCCACGCGCTTGCGCGGGGCCTTGGCCCGGATGCTCCAGCCCACCTCGGGCGACCCGGTGAAGGTGATGAGCGCGACATCCGGATTGTCGACGAGCGCACCGCCCACCGTCGTGCCGCCGCCGGTGACGATCTGCAGGTAGGCAGGCGGCAGGCCGCACTCCTCGATGAGCATGCGGGCGAGCAGGATCGACGAGAACGGAGTCTGCATGGCGGGCTTGAGCACCACCGGGCAGCCGGCCGCGATCGCGGGCCCCAGCTTGTGTGCGACGAGATTGAGGGGGAAGTTGAAGGGCGAGATCGCGCCCACCACGCCGATGGGCACGCGCAGCACGAAGCCGAGCTTGCCCTCGCCGGCGGCGGATGCCTCCAGGGGCACGGTCTCCCCCGTGAGCGTGCGCGCGACCGCGGCAGAGAACTGCATCGTGCTGGCCGCCCGCTCGGCCTCGACGCGCGCGGTGCGGATCGGCTTCGCCGCCTCGAGCGCAATGCAACGACCGAACTGATCGCGTCGCTCGAGGAGCAGTTCGGCGGCCCGATCGAGGATCTCGGCACGCTTCCACTGCGGGAGCGGATCATCGTGGAGAGCCGCCTTGGCGTGGTCGACGGCGGCATCGACATCGGAGGGGGTCATCACGGGGACACTGCCGAGTAGTGCGTCGTCATACGGCGCCCGCACCTCGGCGGATTCACTGCCCGTCGTCCATCCACTGAGGAAGGGCACAGGCGTCACATTGGCGGGATCGATGCCGGGAATGGTTGCCATGCCTGGACGCTATCGCGAGCCAATCGGACCTGGATCCGGCAGGATCCCCCCATGGACTTCAGCATCCCCGAGGAATTGACCGCCCTGCGCCAGTCCTTCGCCTCCTTCCTCGACCGCGAGGTCCGGCCCCTCGAAGAGGAGCATGGCCGGGAGTTCTGGGGCGAAGCCCCCGATCGGGAGGTGCTCGCGCCCATCATCCGCGACATCCGCAGGCGCAGTGCCGAGGAGGGCTTCTACGCGGCCTATATGCCGGAGGAGGCCGGTGGCCAAGGCCTTTCCGTGCTGGGCACCTCGCTCCTCGTCGAGGATGCGGCCCGATCGGGGATGCGCCTCGCGCTTGCCGCGATCGCACCTCCGAACCCCGCGGGTCCGTCTCCCCTCCTGCTGAAGTTGCCGCCCCACCTGTGGGAGACGTACGTCCTGCCCGTGGCCGCCTCCGAAAAGACCATGTGCTTCGCGCTGACCGAGCCGGAGGCGGGCAGCGACGCGCAGGCGATTCGCACGACGGCGGTGCGCGACGGCGACGACTGGATCATCAAGGGCCACAAGCACTACATCACCAACGGCGAGCACGCGGACTTCGCCATCGTCTTCGCGGTCACGGATGCGGAGAAGCGCGCGGCCGGAGGCATCACGGCATTCGTAGTGCCCTCAGATCAGTTCCGTCGCGGCAAGCTGCAGTGGAACCTGTCCGACTCCCACCCCGCGGAGCTCTTCTTCGACAACGCCCGCGTGCCCGCCGACCACGTCATCGGCGAGGTGGGCATGGGCTTCTTCGAGGCTATGGCATTCCTGAATTCCGGCCGCGCCTACATCGGTGCGCAATCCCTGGGCCTGGCCGAGTGGGCACTCGATGCCGCGATCGAGCACGCCAAGGTGCGCACGGCGTTCGGGAGGCCGCTCGGCAAGAACCAGGGGGTCTCGTTCCCTCTCGCGCGCAGCAAGGCCGACATCGAAGCGATGCGCTGGCTCGTCTATCACCTGGCCTGGCGGGTCGATACCCAGGGAGACGCGCTCGCGATCATGGGCGATGCCTCGATCACGAAGTACTACACCACCGAGGAGGCGTACGCCGTCGCCGATCGATGCCTGCAGGTCTTCGGCGGCATGGGCCTCATGCGGGAGGGACCCGTCGAGCGGGTCCTGCGCCATCTCCGGATGCTGCGAGTGGTCGAGGGTGCGAGCGAGGTGCAGCTCCTCGTCATCGCCCGCACTCTGGGCCTGTGACCACCATCTCGATCAGGAAGGGACGTCGAGGTCCTCCCCCGATGCGACGTCGCCAACTTCGATGAGGGTCACCTCGAGCAAGTGCGCACGGAGGTAGTCGCGCGCGCCGCGGTCACCCGAGGCCGATGCCGTGGCTCCTGCGAGGTGCTCGCACCCGAGAAGCACCGGATGGCCCCGCTCCCCCGCGTAGCTCGCCTGGGCGAGGCGATCGGGGGATGCCAACATTCGCGCGACCGCCTCACCTGTGAGGCCCGGCAGGTCGACCAGGGTGACCAGCACGCGATCGGCGCCTTCGACGGCATCGAGGCCCACGCGCAGGGAGGACCCCATGCCCTCCGCCCATGTGTCGTTCATCACGATCCGGGCTCCCGGCACATCGCCGAGCCAGGCCCCCAGGACGACGTAGATCGGATCGCAGCCCCCCTCGCGCAGCACCCGCACGGCACGATCCACGAGGCGCTCGCCGGCCACCACCGCGGGAGCCTTGGGGCCGCCGAAGCGCCGGCCCTCGCCCGCCGCCAGGACGAGCCCGGACACATCCCCCACTAGCGCGGGGCGCCGGGATGGATCGGGCCGCTGGTCTCCGCGAGACGCGAGCCGCTGCCGCCCCAGCGATCCTGGATGATCTCCGCGGCGATGGCAATCGCGGTCTCCTCGGGAGTGCGAGCGCCGAGGTCGAGGCCGATCGGCGAGTGCAGTCGCGCCAACTCCTCATCGGTCATCCC
>JAULZJ010000274.1:0-5292 GCA_032117435.1 Candidatus Nanopelagicales bacterium
ATGGGCTCGTTGCCGAGCCCCACGGCGACGATCATGCGTGCCTTCACGAGCCCCGCTCCAGGAACCTTCGTGATCTCGCCGAATTTGCCCGTCGCACCGAGAGCCTCGAGGGCCTTGACGAGCGCTGCGCGCACGTCGTCGGGGAGAGCGGACGGTCCGTCGAGGCGCTTCTTGCCCCCGTCGGTGACGCCGACGATGAGGGCGTCGACATCGAGGGTGGTCACGGGTGCGGATGTCAGGGAGATGCTGGTCATGGCACGACCCTAGTGACTCTTGAGGGCGGCCGGCTCCCGAGTCCGTTCCGCCGTTCTGCGCCCTCATTCGGCCACCGGGTGACCGACTCCGGGCAAAGAAGGACGGTCTGCCTACTTGGCGTGCGTGGGCACGAATGGCGGCTTCGTCACGGTGAAGGCCGCTCGGCGGCCGCGCACATCGACGACGACCTCGGTGCCTTCCGTGATCGAGGGGTCGAGGAGGGCAAGTCCGACGCCCTGCCGGAGAGTCGGCGAGAACGTCCCGCTGGTGAGCTTGCCGATGTCGACGCCATCGGCCGAGAGCACCGGCATGCCGGCGCGCGGGATCGCGCGGTCGGATGCGAGCAGGCCGCGCAGACGACGGCGTGGACCGGCGGCACGCTCCTCCATGAGCGCATCGCGCCCGGCGTAGACCGGTTTGTCCCAGCCGACTGCCCAGGCGAGGCCAGCCTGC
The DNA here is from genome assembly GCA_032117435.1 of Candidatus Nanopelagicales bacterium. GTDB lineage: Bacteria > Actinomycetota > Actinomycetes > S36-B12 > S36-B12 > Mxb001. The sequence goes on from JAULZJ010000274.1 coordinate 709, forward strand.
ACGGGGGTGATTTCGGCCGAAAGCTCATGGCCGTGCAGGGGGTAGCCCATCTCGGTCCGCAAGGTGTCGCGCGCGCCGAGCCCCGCGGGGGTGGCTCCGGCGCCGACGACGGCATCCCACAGACCGGCGACGAGGTCGGCGGGCACGAGGATCTCGTAGCCGCGCTCGCCCGTGTAGCCGGTGCGGCACACGACGACGGGGCTGTCGTGCCACACCGACCTGACGAAGCTCATGTAGTCATGGCCTGCCGGCAGGCCGATCGCCTCGAGGATCGCATCGCAGCGTGGGCCCTGGACGGCCAGGATGCCGTAGTCCTCGCGCTTGTCCGCCACGGTGACGCCGGTGCCTGCGGAGGCCGCGGTCAGCGTGGCGACGACCGCGTCGGAGTTGCTCGCATTGGGCACGATGAAGGCGTGATCGTCATCGATGCGGTAGACGATGAGATCGTCCATGACACCGCCGGAGTCGTCGCAGAGCAGGTTGTACTGCGCCTGACCGGGGCCGATGCGATCGAGGTCGTTGGCGACCACGGAGTTGAGCCACGCGATGGCGCCGGGGCCGGTCACCTCCGTGTACCCCATGTGCGAGACATCGAAGATGCCGACGTCCTCACGCACGGCGGCGTGCTCGGTCACCGTGCCGACGTACTCGATCGGCATGTCCCAGCCGCCGAAGTCGGCCATCTTGGCGCCGAGGTCGATGTGCCGGGAGTGCAGCGGCGTCTGCTGCAGGCTCATGGGCCGAACGTAGCGGTCAGCGCCGCGGTGAGGAGCGCAATCGTCATCGCTGTCTCGACAGCCGCGCCCAGCACATCCCCGGTGATACCGCCCAGTCGACGGATGGCGCGCGCGAGGAGCACGCAGGAGGCCGTCACGCCGATGGCGACTGCCAGGGGGAGGGCCCAGGGGGTCGTCGGCATGAGGTACGCGCCTACGCCGAGCGCTCCTAGGAGCGCCGCGATCAGCCACGCGATCGCCGCCGCGCGCGGCACCGTCCCGGCGACCAGCGCACCCAGTCCCGCCGGTCGTGCAGCGGGGATGCCACGGGTGCACGCGAGCATCGCGGCGAGGCGACCCGTCGCTGTCGCCACGATGAGGGCGATCACGCCGACTCCGGCGTCTGTGAGGATCGCGAGGGTGGATACCTGGATGAGCAGGACGAGGAGGATCGTGGTGACTCCGAAGGGCCCGACATCCCCGCGGCGGGCGATCGCGAGTGCATCCGGGGCGGCCTTGCCGCTGCCGAGAGCATCCGCCGTGTCGGCGAGGCCATCGAGGTGCAGTGCGCGGGTGAGGTAGGCCAGTCCGCCGATCGTGAGCACGGACGCCAGCACGGATCCGAGCGATGTCGGCACCAGGGCGTGCACGGCTCCGAGGATGAGCGCCCCGATCGCGCCGAGGAGCAGGCCGATGGCAGGAGCCCAGAGCATGGCACCGCGTGCCTGCCGCTGGTTGACATCGGCGATATATCCCACGGGGATGACCGTGAGGAGCCCCAAGGACAATCGCAGCGACGTCACTCGGTCTCCGGCGTGCTCACCCCGGCCTCGGCGAAGGTCAGCATCTCGCCGAGCGCCGCTGCCGCGGATGCGACGAGCGGGATCGCGAGCAGTGCGCCCGTGCCCTCTCCGAGGCGCATCCGCAGGTCGAGCAACGGCGTGAGGTCGAGGCGTCCGAGTGCCACGGAGTGAGCGGGCTCAGTGGACCGATGACCTGCCTGCCACCAATCGCGTGACTTGTAGGCCGCGCGATGCGCGATGAGTGCCGCTGCGGCGATGACGGTGCCATCGAGGATCACGGGAGTACGTCGTGCCGCGGCTCCGAGCAGGAGCCCGACCATGGCGGCGATGTCGGGGCCGCCGACGGCGGCGAGCAGGTCGAGGGGCGCGCCCTTGTGCGGCTTGCCCCGGCGCATCGCGTCGCGCACCGCGGCCGCCTTGCGCATCCATGTGGCGTCGTCGATCCCGGTGCCGCGGCCGACGACGGACAGGATGTCCGCAGGGCCGAGCAGTCCGATGATCGCGGCGGCGGCCGTGGTGTTGCCGATGCCCATATCGCCGACGATGAGCAGGTCGGCACCCGCGTCGACCTCCGCTTCGGCGACGGCGATGCCGAGGCGGAGTGCCGCGCGCGCCTCTGCCATCGACATCGCGTCCTCGCGGTCGATCGAACCGCTGCCTCGGCGGACGCGCCCTGCCGCGACCGCGGGGTCGAGATCATCGACGTAGTCCGCGGGGGCGTCGACTCCCGCGTCGATGACACGCACTCGGGCACCCACCTGGCGGGCGAGGGCATTCGCGGCAGCACGATCAGTGAGGAAGGTGCGCACCATCTGTGCCGTCACCTCCGGCGGGTAGGCGGATGTGCGCGCCGCCTGCGCGATGCCGTGATCGCCGGCCACGATGACGAGCACGGGGCGCTGCGGGGGAGCGGGCGGGCAGGCGCCGCGCACCGAGGCCCACCACGTGCCGAGATCCTCGAGTCTCCCGAGGGCGCCCTCGGGCTTCGTCAGCTGACGCCAGCGCGCGACGGCGTCCTGGGCCACGGCGCGGTCGGGCCAGTCGATGCGTGCCACGACGTCACCGAGGACATCGTCACTTGGGATTTCGTCACTTGGGACTCCGTCACCGTCCATGGCGACCGTCCGTCTCGAGTGCTTGTCCCGCCACCATCAGGGTCACGGAGTCGCACGAGGCGGCGATCTCCTGGTGCGCTCGCCCGAGGAGGTCGACGAAGATCCGGCCCGAGGGTGTCGCGGGCACGACGCCCATGCCGATTTCGTTGCTCACGAGCAGCACGGTGGCAGGGCAGGATTCGATGGCTGCGTGCAGGTCCTTGATGGCCGCCTCGGCCGCCGTCGTGAGGGCCTCCCGGTCGTCCCACTGCGGGCAGGCCGCGTCGATGACGCCGGTCAGCCAGAGGCTGAGGCAGTCCACGAGCACCGCAGACCCCGCCTTGGCGTCGCGGAGCGCGGGGACGACCTCTCCGGAGCCCTCGATGGTGCGCCAGTGCGCGGGTCGGCGTACCCGATGGGCCGCGACTCGCGCCGCCCACTCCGCATCGTCTGGGCGCTCCGCGGCGGTGGCGACGTAGGTGACATGCGCAAAGGCGCGCGCGCGTCGCTCGGCCTCGCGCGACTTGCCCGATCGAGCACCCCCGAGGATGAGCTCGCGTCGCGCGGCACCGATGACGGCACCATCGTCGACGAGGCTCACGCCCAGGGTGTCGAGGCGTGCACGCAGCGCCGCCTCCGGTGGGTTGTGATGACCGAGGTGGACCGCGACCACTCGGGTGCTATCGGTGCGTGCCCCGACGTCGGTGAGGCGCTCGAGCATCACGGGCAGCGTCATGAGGTCGAGATGACCGGTGCCGTGGTCGGCATGGTCGCCGAAGGTCTCCTCGATGAGGATGAGGTCGAACGCCGCGTCTCGCAGGGGCTCGAGGTCGTCGATCGGTCCGGTGTCCGTGGCATAGAGCAGCCGGCCACCGTCCGGGTCGCTGATGTCGAAGAGCACGGCTTCGGCCGCCACCGCGTCGTGCGTGCGCCCATCGTGCTGCGCGGCGAGGACTCGGGCGGCGTACTCGCCCCTGGTCGTCTCCAGGGCGAGCTCATCTCCGGGCGCGACGATGTGCAACTCGACCGGGGTGCGCGGCCCTATCCAGTCGCTGCAGGCGGCGATGACGGCCGGCGGCCCCCACAGGTGCACGGTGTGCGGGGTGGGATTCCAATCGAGCCACAGGAGAAGTGCGGGATCGAGATGGTCGGGGTGCGCGTGCGTGACGAGAATGTGGTGCACATCTCCCAGGTGGCGCCCTGCGCGGGCGATCGCACCGGGCACGGTGGGGCCGGCGTCGATGAGGATGACGCCATCGATGATCGCCGCCGTCGGTGTGCGCACGCGACGTCGCGCGCGCATGTCGGTGCACGACGTGCAGGTGCAGAAGGGACTCGGCCAACCATCGGCTGAGCCGGTGCCGAGGAGGAGGACTTCCCTCACCGTGTCCCGCTTGGCTGGGGGGCTGCTGGCGCCGTGAAGGCGACGGCGGGGGCGAAGTGAGCGCGGCGTGATGCCCGGCTGAGCGCGGTGAGCACAGGGCGTCCCGCGATCAGGATGAGCACCGCGGTGAGCACGCCCCGCGGGATGTCCCAGCCGAGCGAGGTGACCAGCGAGAAGGCGAACCAGCGCGCGAGATTGTCGGTGACGGGCGCACCCGGGTCGAAGAGGATCGCGGGGGAGTACGCCGTCGCCTCGAGTCCGCCCAGGAAGGGCCAGAACCACAGGTTCATGACGAGCCCGTAGGCCATGGATGCGACGAGGCCGTACGCCGCCAGCATGGCGATCTCCGCTCGGCCGCGCGAGCCCGACAGCGTCGGCTGCGCCGACGCGCCGGGCCATGGGAGCAGTCCCGCGCCCAGGCCGACCCAGGCCGCGGCGATCATCTGGAAGGGCAGCCACGGTCCGACGCCACCGGTGATGAGCGCGGATGCGGCAAGCGACAGCGACCCGAGCGCGAAGCCGAAGCCTGGCCCGAGCGCGCGGCCGGCGAGGATGATGATGAACCAGATCGGCTCGAGCCCTGCCGT
>JAULZJ010000275.1:0-4109 GCA_032117435.1 Candidatus Nanopelagicales bacterium
CAACGTGCGCTCCGACCGCCGACCCGATGTCTACGGCGCGACACCGCTACTGCCGTAGGCCTTCGCCGGAGGCGGACGTGTAGCGTCCCCTCAGTGTCCGAACTCTCGTCGCCGCCCCGCTCGTCAACCAGACGTCGCGTCCTCATCGGCGTGGTGGTGGCGGCGATCGTCCTCGTGATCGCCGGTCTCACCCTCGTCACGGTGCTGCGATCGACGCTGAGCGACAGCAAGGCCGCGATGTACGACGGCAAGCTCGTGGCTGCGGACTACTGGACCGACGAGCCGCAGATCCTCTCCTCGGGATTCGGCTTCGACGGCATCATCGGCTCGACGGCCGACGATGAGCAGACGACGATCGATGCCGGCGGCGCGTGGGACGCGACGCTGCAGTGCGCCAAGGACGGCGGCCCCACTGACGCGGACCGCAGCTCGCTGGTACCGGCCTCGAGCCTGCCCCTGATCGCGCTCATCGAGGAGGGCAAGGACCCCCAGTACGTCGATGGCACGCCCGTCGTCTTCAGCTGGCCGGTGCGCACCGACACCCTGCGCCCCTCGCAGTTCCGCTGGACGCTCAACACCGGTGAGGTCGTGGGCACGGATGCGATCACGATGACACCCAACTTCGAGTACAACGAGCGCAACACCGTGGTGATGTTCACCGACCTAGGCAACCGCGGACTCCCCGCGGAGCCCGACGCCCGCTATCCCGTGCGCCTCGACATCGTCCCGGCAACCGACGGCACGGAGTTGATGCTGGCGGGGCCCGAGGGTGATGTGCCGGCGACGGGCCTGTTCAAGGAGACCGACAACACTCCCTATGCGAGCGGGCCGACGCTGGTCGGCGCCAAGCTCAACCACATCGACGGTCCACCGCAGGGCGAGGGACCGGTCGCGCAGAACGGCGCGAGCAGCATGCCCAACGACGAGCGCACGCTCTTCGGCGACGCGGGCGATTTCCGACTCCGCATGCTCACCACCGGCGGCTTCTCGCCCGATGGCCTCCGCGGCGTGCTTCCCACCGACTTCGAGACCTTCTTCCGCATCCACGCCACCGGCCCCGACGGGTCCGAGGTCATCATCGACAGGGCCGGGGTGCCCTACGAGGTGGCGGGCGGGACCCTCACGGTCGTCGGCATTTCCGATCTGGGCAAGCTCGTGTCCACGGACGATCAGGTCTTCTACGACGACTGCTATGCCGACGACCGCGACAACTACCTCGACATCATCATCAGCGGTAGCGACGCCGCGGCACGCAGCATCACCGCCCTCGAGATCCCCGCGCTCGAGGGCGGCTACTCCGCGTTCTACAACCCGGGCGGCCCAGGTCAGACGCCGACGCCCGGTGTGCGCTACACCGCGCCCGGGCCGGCCACGCTGATACCGGTCCTCATCGCTCTCGACGACCCGATGCGGATCGATCGCTAGGCTCACCGCTCTCAGTTGATCTGTCTATCGAGTCGTTCCACGATCCACGTCCTGATGGTGGCCTGTCGCGTGATGCCGAGCCGTGTGGCTTCTTCGTCTGGATCGAACTTCCTGTCAAGATCCTGAGCTCTTATGCAGCGCCTCGACGATCCCGTTCTTAGGGGAGTCGGTGCTCGGGGCGCGGTACCTTTCCCTGCATGGCTGGTTCGCGACATGTTCTGCCGTCACGTGAGCATGCCTGGCGTTTCGGTGCCGTGGGCGGCGGCGTGCTGGCTGTCGGACTGATGTTGACGTGGTGGATCGCCGTGGACACGGTCGCCGCGAACGCCCGGGACCTCCCGGTCAACACGTGGTTCTTCGAACTGGGGATCCAGTACGCATGGATTGACGTGGGCGCTGAGGCCGTGTCGTGGTTCGCGGGCGGGGCACGCAACGTCGTCGTCGTGCCGGTCGTCATCATCGTGTTGCTGATCGCACGCCAGTGGCGTTGGGCGATCTTCCTGGGGGTGGTCACCCAGGCCGGGCTGCTGGTCTCCAGTGCCCTGAAGGCGTTGGTGTCACGGGAACGACCGCCGTTCATCGAGCACACCGATTTCCAGTTGTACTTGTCGTTCCCTTCAGGGCACACGTTCGCGGGCATCACCGTGTGGGTGTCGCTGGCGGTGATCGCCTGGTACGTGCTCCCTCGGCCGTGGGCGACCGGCGCGGGTATCACCCTGGCCGTTATCGGCTTGTTGAATGGGCCGAGTCGCTTGATCCTCGGGAAGCATTGGCTGACCGACGTTCTTGGTGCTTGGCTCGTCGCTGCCGGATGGTGGCTGCTGGTGTGGGGGGCCTTCCTGTGGTTCCTGGCACCCCGACCCCCCGCGACGGAACCTGCCGGCCCGACTGTCGAGGAAGCCGAACCCCGGTCAGCTGGCTAGTGGTGGAGCGATCGTGCCTGGCCATACGAGGTCGCCAACGGCCGGCCCGCTCGCACGATCTGCTGCTGGCGAACCGCGATGGCCCACTTGAGCGCCCGCTCTAATACCCATGACGCTCACTTTCACCCCCTTGGGACAAAGGAGATGTCCGAGCGGGGGCTCGGGCTCTGGAACCGACTCCCAGGCTCCCTGTGGATAGTGCAGCCAGCGCTTCAGGAAAGAGAATTACCGTCCGTCGGTGCCCCAAACTCCGCGAAGCACCAGCTACCCACATGACGAGGTCACAACTCTTGCAGCATACAACTCACAGGGTTTACCATGCCCTGGGATGTAGACGTATCCCTCGTGGAGGACTGGATCTTCGGTCTGGATCAGGAGTCGTATGAACAGCTCATCGCAGCTCTGGAGTTGCTCGAGGAGCGTGGGCCGATGCTGGGGCGCCCGCTCGTGCTCTTCGCCTTCGATCCGCTTCGTCAGGCCATGCTCCTTATGGCCGGAGACAAGGCCGGGGTGTGGGACAGGTGGTACCGAGTGAACATTCCCCTCGCCGATGACCTGCTTGACCGGCATCTGGCGCGACTCGGTGAGGAAGGCACTTGATGGCAAAGCGAGTGAGTGACATCGTGCGGCGACGCCCGGTCAATCGACGGGCAGTGGATACGCACAAGCGACGCATGCTTGATGAGGTCCGCGCCTACCAACTGCGCGAGCTACGTGAGGCTGCCGAGCTCACCCAGGTGGAGTTGGCCGCACGTCTAGACGTCAGCCAAAACCGGGTGTCTCGGCTCGAAGGAGGCGACCTCGAGCGTTCTCAGATCGACACTCTGCGCCGGTACGTCGAGGCATTGGGGGGCACCCTCCACGTCGAGGTGGAGTACGCCGGCAAGCGCATCGAGCTCGCTTGACCCCCTTGGCCCGCCAATGCTCTGGCGGAATTACTGCTTGACTGCAATTCCGAACGGACCTAGCATCTTCTCATGAGCGCTGCAGAGCCCTTCCACGGTTTCGTGAGCATCCAGTCACGTGGTCTTCTCGCGCTGCCCTCAGCGATCCGCAAGCGCTACCACCTCGACGAGCCGGGCGCCCAGGTCGAGATCACCGAGCGCCCCGATGGTGTCCTCGAGCTGCGTCCTGCCGTCGCCGTCCCGGCGAGCGAGGCATGGTTCTGGCAGGAGCGCTGGCAGTCCGGCGAGCGCGAGGTGGATGCGCTCGTCGCTGCGGGGGACGTGATCGTGACCGATGGCGTCGATGACTTCCTGGCCTCCCTGCCCGATCGCTCCGGTGCATGAAGTTCGAGCGCACCACGCGCTTTGACTCCGACTTCGCCGCGCTACCGCGCGAGCATCAGGAGCATTTCCGTTCCATAGTCCCCGCCTTTCACGATGCGGCCGAGGAGTACGTCGCATCCGGTGGTCGAGCCACGTGGCCGAAGCGCCTGCGTGTGCGTCGCATGTCGAGTGCCCCCGGGATCTGGGAGTTGACCTGGTCATTCTCCGGCCCCGACGGCCGCGCGACCTTCGAGTTCGTCACGCGTGAGGGCGAGGTGCGCATCTTGTGGCGTCGCATCGGGAATCACTCGATCTACGCCGCCCCGTGACGAGGCAACCCCTCACTGTCAGACCCCCCTGGGATAAAGGAGATGTCCGAGCGGGGGCTCGGGCAGATGGGGGTTCACCATGGAGTTCACCGCACAGCTCGACGTCGACGTCGTCGCCCTGGAGGCCGAGGATGACGTCACCTGCCTTATCTCGCTGACCGCGC
>JAULZJ010000276.1:0-3761 GCA_032117435.1 Candidatus Nanopelagicales bacterium
CGGATCGTGCACGAAGATGAGATCGGCGTCGGAGGAGTAGCCCAACTCGCCACCGCCGAAGCGCCCCATCGCGACAAGTGCCATGCGCGTGGGCACGCCCCCATGGCTGGTGGCCACCGACCGCTCAGCCACGGCCAGGGTCCCCATGAGAGTCGCTTCGGTGACGTCGGTCAACGCACGCATGACGCCCTGCTCGTCGATGAGGCCGAGGGTGTCGCACGCGGCGATACGGAAGAGTTCGCGTCGTCGCAGAGCACGCAACGCGCCCACGGCCGCCTCGGGATCGTCATGTCGCGAGACCGCCGCCTCCGCCTCGGTGACGAGCGCCTGATGGCTCCTCGGCAGGAGTTCGCGGTCATCGGCGAGCATGGCGACAGCATCGGGTGAACTCAGGAGCAGGTCGGTGGCGAAGCGACTCGACGACAGGATCACGGCCATCCGCTCCGCCGCCAGCGACTCATCCCGCAGCAGGCGCAGGTACCAGGGCGTCGAGCCGAGGTCATCACTCATGCGTCGGAAGCCGAGAAGCGCGGCATCGGGGTTCGGCCCGTCGGCGAACCACCCGAGCAGCACGGGGAGCAGAGTGCGCTGGATCGCAGCCCGACGCGAGACCCCCGAAGTCAGGGCCTCGAGATGGCGCAGGGCACCGGCGGGGTCGGCGTAACCGAGAGCCGCAAGCCTGGCTTCCGCGGCCTCCGGCGTGAGTCGGGCATCGCCGGGGTCGAGTCTCGCGACCGCCTGCAGCAGTGGCCGATAGAAGAGCTTCTCGTGGATGCGCCGCACCTCGAGCGCGTGACGGCGCCACTCAGCGGTGAGTTCGGCGACCGGGTCGGATCGAAATCCGAGCGAGCGGCCGATGCGACGCAGGTCGGCCTCATCCTCGGGCACGACATGCGATCGCCGGAGCTCGTGCAGTTGGATGCGGTGCTCCAGCGAGCGCAGGAAGCGGTACGCCGTGCCGAGAGTGCTGCCGTCCTCGCGTCCGATGTAGCCCCAGGTCGCGAGCGCCTCGAGGGCGACGAGTGTCGACGGGCTGCGCAGCATGACATCGCTACGTCCGTGCACGAGCTGCAGGAGCTGCACGGAGAACTCCACATCGCGCAGGCCACCGCGACCGAGCTTGAGTTGTCGATCGGCCTCCCTGGCGGGAATGTGGTCCTCCACGCGCTGCCGCATCCGCTGGACATCGGAGACGAAGTCGGGCCCCGCTGCCGCAGACCACACGAAGGGCGAGACGGCATCGACGTAGGCTTCGCCGAGGGCCCTATCCCCCGCGGCAGGCCGTGCCTTGAGAAGTGCTTGGAACTCCCACGTCTTCGCCCAGCGCTCGTAGTAGCCCACGTGCGATGCCAGCGTCCGCACGAGGGCGCCCTGCTTGCCCTCGGGCCGCAGCGCGGCATCCACCTGCCAGAGCGCACCCTCAGCGGTCGGCTCACCGCACGCTCGCAGGACTCCCGCGGCGAGTCTCTGGCCGGTGCGCAGCGCCGCTTCCTCGTCCCCGCCCTCGAGGGCCTCGGCGACGAAGATGACATCGACATCGCTCACGTAGTTGAGCTCCCGGCCCCCGCACTTGCCCATGGCAATGATCGCGAGCCGGCACGGGGCCGCGTCGTCGGGCAGCTCGGCCCGAGCGATCGCCAATCCGGCTTCGAGTGCGGCATCCGCGAGATCGGCGAGTTCTTCGGCGATGTCGTCGACACGGGCACCGTGCACGAGATCGCGCACCACGGTGGAGAGCAACTCATCGCGGTAGGCCACTCGCAGGGCATCAGCGGCATCTGATCTCGCGGCGCGAGGCTCGGCCATGGCCGCATCCGCCCCGACAGCCGCGAGAAGGCGCTCGCGGCGTGCCTGCGGCGAGGGTGCGCCGACATCGACGGCACTCAGGTGACGGACTGAGCCCGGATGGCGGGCCAGGTGCTCGACAAGGGCTGTGGACATGCCGGCGACGGCCACGACGCCAGCGAGCCACTCGGGATCGCGCACAATCTCATCGATGTCCACTCCGGCGTGCGACACGCGCACGAGGGCCCGGAGCGCCTGGTCGGGATCCGCAGCACCCGCGAGCGCTTCGAGGATCGCCTCGGCGTCGGCAACGGCGAGCCCCTCGAGCGCGTCACTGGCGCCGGCCGGATCGGCGAAGCCACGCCGCGCAAGGCTGCCCAGCCTGCTTGCCGGACGCTGGTCGCTCATGGTCACCCGAGTCTTACAGGGTCGGGAGGTATCGGTCGATCTCCCACGCATTGACCTGGCGGCGGTACTCCTCCCACTCCGCCTGCTTATTGCGCAGGAAGAAGTCGAAGACGTGCTCACCGAGGGTCTCGGCCACGAGTTCGGAGCGCTCCATGGCCTGGATCGCCTGGTTGAGGCTCCCGGGCAGTGGCTGCATCCCCATCGCCCTGCGCTCCGCCGGAGTGAGCGACCACACGTCGTCCTCAGCACCGGGGGGGAGGTCATAGCCGTCCTCGATGCCCTTCAGTCCGGCAGCGAGGATGACCGCGAACGCGAGATAGGGATTGCAGGCACTGTCGAGGGAGCGGAACTCGACGCGAGTCGAATTGCCCTTGGTCGGCTTGTACATCGGGACACGGACCAATGCTGAGCGATTGTTGTGTCCCCAGCAGATCATCGCGGGTGCCTCCGACCCGCCGGCGAGGCGCTTGTAGGAGTTGACCCATTGATTGGTGACCGCGGTCAGCTCCGGCGCATGACGGAGCACGCCGCCGATGAAGGAACGAGCGACCTGCGACAACTGGAACGGCGCCCCAGGCTCGTAGAAGGCATTGCGATCGCCCTCGAAGAGGGAGACGTGCGTGTGCATTCCGGAGCCGGGGGCGTCACGGAAAGGCTTGGGCATGAAGGTGGCATACACCCCTTGCTCGAGCGCCACCTCCTTGATGACAGTGCGAAAGGTCATGAGATTGTCAGCGGTGGTCAGGGCGTCGGCGTAGCGCAGATCGATCTCCTGCTGGCCGGGGCCGCCCTCGTGGTGGCTGAACTCGACCGAGATGCCCATCGCCTCGAGCATCGTGATGGCCTGCCGGCGGAAGTCATAGCCGACGGACTGCGGCGAGTTGTCGAAGTACCCGTAGTTGTCGATGGGCTCGGGCGTACCGTCGCTGGGATGGTTCTTGAGGAGGTAGAACTCGACTTCGGGATGGGTATAGAAAGTGAAGCCCATATCCGCCGCGCGCGAGAGGGCTCGCTTGAGCACATAGCGCGGATCGGCGTACGACGGCGAGCCATCGGGCATGAGGATGTCGCAGAACATGCGCGCCACTCCGGGGGACTCCGCACGCCAAGGCAGGATGGCGAAGGTCGAGGGGTCGGGCTTGGCGAGCATGTCCGACTCGTAGACGCGAGCGAAGCCCTCGATGGCCGAACCGTCGAACCCCAGTCCCTCCGCGAAGGCGCCTTCGAGCTCGGCCGGGGCTACGGCCACGGACTTGAGGGTCCCCAGCACATCGGTGAACCACAGGCGTACGAAGCGGATGTCCCGCTCCTCGATGGTCCGGAGCACGAACTCGGTCTGCTTGTCCATGGGCACAGTCTGCCCCCCATCGTGTTTCAGGCGCGTTACGTCGATGCGGGCCGCACCCCTACTCTTCCCCTATGCCCACGCTGCGCCTGGCCCTCGTGCAGGCCAATCCCACCGTCGGCGATCTCGTCGGCAATGTCGCCAAGGTGATGGACGCCGTAGCCGCCGCGACCGAGCGGGGGGCTCAGCTCGTGGCCCTGCCCGAGATGTTCGTGACGGGCTA
>JAULZJ010000277.1:0-2972 GCA_032117435.1 Candidatus Nanopelagicales bacterium
AGGGCATCGTCAAGTCGCCGGTGCGCATCGGTCCCGACGTCTGGGTCGGAGCGAAGGCGTCGGTGCTGCGCGGATCGACGGTGGGCCGCGGCTGCGTCATCGCGGCACATGCCGTCGTGCGAGGCGATCTGCCCGACTATGCCACTGCCGGAGGCATTCCGGCTCGGGCGCTCAAGGATCGCCGCGAGGTCTACGACGCACAGGTGCAGCGGCGCGAGGCGCTGGCGGACATCGCACGCAAGACCGCGGTCGCCGCGGATCTCAATGCGGGGCGCGAGTAGTCAGGGGCGTCACCGCGTCAGGAGATTGACCGACCGCTCGGGGATGCGCGCGGCGGGGATACCCACCGTGCGAGCAGGTGCTGCCATCGCGCGGTCGTATGCCTCCTGCGTGCGCTCCGCGATGAGGGACCAGCCGTATGCATCGCGTAGTCGCTCGCGAGCCGTGCGCGCCATCCGCATGGACTCCTCGCGGTCATGGAGTGCCGCAGTGACGGCGTGCGCGAGACCGGCAGGGTCACCTGGCGCGAAGGTGCGACCGGTGACTCCGGCCGTGACGAACTCCGCGAGGCCGCCGGTGCGGGCGACGACCAGGGGAGTGCCGAGCGCGGCTCCTTCGATCGCGACGAGCCCGAAGGGCTCGTAGATGCTGGGCACCACGAGCGCGTCGGCAGCCGCGATGAGCGCGTGGAGCTCGGACTCGGGAAGCCACCCGACGAAGTCCACGGCTCGGCCGACGCGCCGCTCCCGCACCTGGCGAGCGAGTGCCGGCTCATGGCCGCCTCGGCCCGCGATGACGACCCTCACTCCCGGGATGCGACGGCGCAGCCGGGGGAGTGCGTCGATAAGCGTGTGAGCGCCCTTCTCCCACTCGAGCCTGCCGACGAAGACGATGAGCGGGCCCGTGGCGGCATGGGCATCGCGCGCACGTGCGGTGCTTCGTGCGGTGGCACGCCACCGCGTGAGGTCGATGCCGTTGGCGATGACGGACACGCGGTCGTGCGGGCAGCCGAAGAGCTGCTCGACCTCGCGTCGCATGTGCTGCGAGCAGACGATGACGCCCTGCGCCTCGTGCGCGAGCCAATGCTCGACGGAGTGGATCGCATCCGAGAGCGGTCCAGGTAGCCACCCCTGATGGCGCCCGGCCTCGGTCGCGTGGATGGTGGCCACGAGTGCCTGCGAGGGCAGGATTTCGCGCAACCCGATCGCGGCATGTGCGCTCACCCAGTCATGTGCGTGCACGATGTCGAAGGCGCCGAGATCGGCTCCGGCGCGGAGCATCCCTGTCTGCATGCCCATCACCCAGGCGAGGAGGGTGTCTTCGCGGAAGGGCACGTGTGGTGGGTCGTGGGCGGCCCGGATGACCCGGATGCCCTGGACGTCCTCCTCGACGGTGCGATCGCCTGCCGCCTGGGTGAGGACCACCACCTGGTCACCGCGCTGCGACTGCGCACGCGAGAGCGCATCCACGTGTCGCCCTAGGCCGCCGTAGATCAGCGGCGGGTACTCCCATGCCACATGCAGCACGCGCATCGGGTGAGCATAGGGCTGTCAGTCGCCGAGGAAGGCCCGTGCGTCGAGGGAGCCGAAGGGGTGGTCTGCGCGGAATTCGCGTTCGGCCATGCGACGCGCATCCGCCACCCGTCCGTCCTGCAGTGCCTGGACGAGACCTGACGTAGCCCGAGCGTGACCGTCGAAGCGCGCGCGGGCGTAGGCGGCTGCGGTGTCGTGGCTGACCATGAAGGCCCAGTCGCTCGACAGGGCCAGGAGAAGTTCACGCACCAATTGGTCGTGCACGGGCGAGCGCTCGTGCCGCGGATGGGTGGCGTCCAGGGCCGCCAGGGCCTCCTTGGCGAGTGATCCCTGGCGATCGGCGATGTCCTGCGGCCCGGTCCACACGTGCCAGTCCTTGCCCAGGCCCCAGGAGCTCGCGCCGGGGTCGACGCGCCCGACGGGGTCGTCGGAGATGTCGGCGAGCGTGACCACGTCGACGCCGGCCTCGGGGAGGAGGTCGAGCACGCGCTCGAGCCACGCGGGTCCTTCGTGCCACCAGTGGCCGAAGAGCTCGGTGTCGAAGGCGGCCACGACGTGGGGGAGGCTGCCGGCATCATCAGCTGCCGAGAGTTCGCGAAGTCGGCCGCGGACGATGTCGACGAAGTCGTGGGCATCGTGCTCGACGCGGGCGCGTGCGGCGAGGGGGTCGTAGGGGGCCTTGTCCTGTGGGTCGACGTGCTGGCCCGTGACGCGTGCGTGCCGGAATCCCCACTCATGGTCGAAGGTGTGGAAGTCGCGGTACCACCTATTGCCCGGATATCCGCGCCGCGGTGACCACACGCGGTAGGTGACGTCGAGATCACGGCCGACCACGCGGACATCGCTGTCCCCGAGCAGCCAGGCTGAACTCGTGGTCGCTCCGGCACCCAGGAGACTGGGTCCGTCAAGGACCAGGTGCTCGACGCCGGAACTCGCCAGGATGCTCTCCATCCCCGGCTCCCACGCGCACTCGGGTGTCCATGCGCCGCGGGGGCGCCATCCGATCCGTCTCACCGAGTCGAGGAGGCCTTCGCGGAGGCTCGCGCGCGCGAGTCGCTCAGGGATGAGCGGGGTGAAGGTGTGAGTGAGGGGACCGCCGAGGATCTCGATCGTGTCCGTGTCCACGAGTGGTCGCAGGGCGGCTGATCCCCCCGCGCTCCAACACGCCTCGAAGTCGGCAAGTGCCGTTGTCGCATCGACGTACTCGCGCTGACCGACGAGTCGTCGCGGCTCGTCCGCGGCCGTCGCCATGCCCGCTGCACGTGTCTGCCAGTAACCCAGCCAGGTGTGCTGGGCCTCGATCATGCACGGCGCATCCCACTGGGCCGCGACGATGGGCGTGACCCCGAGCGTGAGCTGCCGGCGGTGACCGAGTGCCGCACGACGGCGCAGCATGGCGAAGAGCGGTTGGTACGACGCGGACCACGCCTGGTGGAGCCA
>JAULZJ010000278.1:0-2645 GCA_032117435.1 Candidatus Nanopelagicales bacterium
CGAGGACATGGCATCCGCGACCGCCTCGGCCCTGTCATTCGTCGAGGGTAGGCGCGTCGACGAGCTCGTCGACCTCGGTGAGCAGATCTTCGACGAGGAAATGTACGACAAGCTGATCCCCGGGACCCTGGCACTCGCCCAGGACCACCTCGACTCGGGTCAGCGCGTCTGGCTGGTCACCGCCACACCGGTCGAACTCGCGACGATCATCGCCAAGCACCTCGGCCTCACCGGTGCACTGGGGACAGTCGCCGAAGTGCGCAATGGGGTCTACACGGGACGTCTCGTCGGCGCCCCCCTCCACGGACTGGCGAAGGCGGAGGCGGTCCGCGCTATCGCTGAGCGCGAGGGCCTGGACCTCTCACGCTGCTCGGCGTACTCGGATTCTTCCAATGACATCCCCATGCTCTCCCTCGTGGGGCACCCCGTCGCCGTCAATCCTGACTCCGTGCTGCGCGCGCACGCCCGCGCCAACGACTGGCCGATTCGCGACTTCCGTCGTCGGGCGAAGGCCCGCCAAGCGGCGGTGCCGGCACTCGCCGCCACCGTCGGCGTGGGTCTCGGTGTCGCGGCGGGCTACGCCGCAGGCCGCCTCGCCCGCCGATAGGGCGCGTCTTCGCTGAGGGCGACGGGCAGGCTCTGTGGGATCAGTAGGTCGACTCGCGCTGGACCAAGAGTCGATAGAGGGACTGCTGAATGCGCTCCCGCACGGTGTCAGTGAGCTCGAGCACCGCCATGGGATCGTCGACGTCGTCCGCGAGATCCTCGGTGTGCACGGGCTCGCCGAATTCGATGACCCACTTGCTCGGTAGCGGCACGAGACCGAGTGGCCCCAGCCAGGGGAAGGTCGGCGTCATCGGGAAGTAGGGCAGGCCGAGCAGGCGAGCAAGAGGGGAGATGTTGCCCAGCATGGGATAGGTCTCTTCCGCTCCCACGATGGCCGTGGGGATGATCGGCACTCCCGCGCGCAGGGCTGCGGACACGAAGCCACCGCGACCGAAGCGCTGCAGCTTGTATCGCTCGCTGTAGGGCTTGCCGATGCCCTTGAAGCCCTCCGGCCAGACCCCGACGAGATCGCCGCGCTCGAGGAGGCGTTGCGCATCGGGCATGCAGGCGAGTGTGTGGCCGGCCTTGCGCGCCAGCTCGGAGACGAAGGGCGTTTTGAAGACCAGGTCGGCCCCCAGCATGCGCAGGTGCCGGTGTGCAGGATGGTGGTCCCGGAGCGCAACCTGCGTCATCACGGCATCGAGTGCGATCGTGCCCGAGTGATTCGCCACGATCAGCGCTCCGCTCTCCGAGGGCACATGGTCGAGACCGCGCACATCGACCCGGAACCACTTGTCGAAAAGCGGACGCGCGAGTGGGATGAGAATGTGATCGGTGAGATCCTCGTCGAAGCCGAAGTCATCGATGACGTAGTCACCTGTGAGTCGACGTCGCATGAAATCGACCACGCCGCTGACATTGACATTGCCGCCCTCGGACGGCGGACTCGGCACATGACCGCGCTGGCCACCGGGGTCCAAGGGGATCACGCGTGCGTCAGGCATGGACTCCCCCTCGCCGAGCGATGGACTGGAGTGCCGATGTGGCGCCATCGAAGATGGTGTCGACTGGGCTCGTGCCCAAGTCGTGGCCGGCGAGGAACCCGTCGAATGCCTCGCTTGTCGTGCGCTTCGCACTGAAACCCAGTTCGCGGCGGGCCCGGGTCGTATCGATCGCGCGGCCAAAGGTGAGGAACCGGACCTGCTCAGCAGAGAAGTCCGCGAGCCGCGTGGGCGCAAGTGCACGGCCGACGACACCGAGCAGCCTCCCAGGCACGGGCACAGTGGGCCGGCCCGTGCGTCGCACAGCTTGGGAGATCGCGAGCACGCCGTCGCCTGCAATGTTGAAGTTGCCCGTCACCGCGGAGGTGACAGCCCTGTGCAATGCGGCGATCGAGTCATCCTCGTGGACGAACTGCAGTCGGGCGTCGAATCCCATGACGGTCGGGATCAAAGGCAGGGTGAAGTACGCCGTCATCGCGGTCTCGACTCGCGGCCCGATCACATTGGCCAAGCGAAGCGTGATCACGTCGACATCCGGACGGCGGCGGGCAAAGCCACGAACGTACCCCTCGACCTCGACGGAGTCCTTCGCCCAGCCGGAGGCCGGCGGGTGCTGCGGGGACATGTCCTCCGTGAAGAGGGCCGGGTCTCGCGGGCCAGCGCCGTACACGGACGAGGTGGACTTCACGACAAGCCTGCTCACCGTGTCGGACTTCTGGCACGCGGCAAGGAGTTGCATGGTGCCGATGACATTGATGTCTTTCATGGCAGTGCGACCCCCGGCCTGCACGGGCGTAGCGATGACCCCCATGTGGACGACCGTGTCGACCTGCTCCGCAGTGAGCACGCGCCCGATGACGGGATTGCGGATATCGGCCCGGACGAACTCAGCACCGAGTAGCGGGCGCCGCGGGGGGACGACATCGACGCCGACGACACGATCGATTCCAGGGTCCCTGACCAGGGAGCGAACCATGAGGCCACCGAGGTGGCGGGCAGCGCCCGTGACCAGCACGACGCGACCCACGGCTGCCTACTTCTTGTTGCGACGCTGGACGCGCGTGCGCTTGAGCAGCTTGCGGTGCTTCTTCTTGGCCA
>JAULZJ010000279.1:0-6428 GCA_032117435.1 Candidatus Nanopelagicales bacterium
GAGATCGGGTCGCTCGCCGCGGGCAAGTACGCCGACCTGGTCGAGTTGTCCATGGACCCCTACCTGGCCGAGCCGACCAAGCTGGCGTCGCAGGTGAAGGTCCAGGGGACCTGGCGGGGCGGCCGCAAGGTGGACCTGGACGCCTTCATGCACCAGATCCAGGCGGTCGAGGCCGCCGGGACCCACCCCGTGGACCACACCGGGGTCGTCGCCGCCCATAAGTGCTGAGCCCCTAGCCCGCTCTCATTTCTGCCCCGAGGGGGTCAGTTGGGGGAACTGATATGAGTCGATTTGACTCATATCATCTGAGTCGGCATACTTGAGGTCCGCGCGAATCTGGATCAAGCCCGGCCAATGAGGGCTCAGAGGCTCCGGATTCGTCGGCACAGACCAAGAAGTAGCGAACCAACGAGAAAGCCAACCAGAAAGAAGGAACACCTGATGGCCCGAGCAGTCGGCATCGACCTGGGCACGACCAACTCCGTCGTGTCCGTACTTGAGGGCGGAGACCCCGTCGTCATCACCAACGCCGAGGGCGCCCGCACGACACCGTCGGTCGTCGCCTTCGCCAAGAACGGCGAGGTCCTCGTCGGCGAGGTGGCCAAGCGTCAGGCAGTGACCAACGTCGATCGCACGATCCGTTCGGTCAAGCGCCACATGGGCACCAACTGGACCGTCGACATCGACGGCAAGGCATACACCCCGCAGGAGATCAGCGCGCGCGTGCTCATGAAGCTTAAGCGTGACGCCGAGGCATACCTGGGCGACACCGTCAGCGACGCGGTCATCACCGTGCCGGCGTACTTCAACGACTCTCAGCGCCAGGCGACCAAGGAGGCCGGCGAGATCGCGGGTCTCAACGTCCTGCGCATCATCAACGAGCCCACCTCTGCCGCCCTGGCCTACGGCCTCGACAAGGGCGACAAGGAGCAGACGATCCTCGTCTTCGACCTCGGTGGCGGCACCTTCGACGTGTCCCTGCTGGAGATCGGCGACGGCGTGGTGGAGGTCAAGGCCACCAGTGGCGACAACAACCTCGGTGGAGACGACTGGGACGACAAGGTCGTCGACTGGATGGTCACCAACTTCAAGAACGCCCACGGCGTCGACCTGTCCAAGGACAAGATGGCCATGCAGCGCCTTCGCGAGGCGGCCGAGAAGGCAAAGATCGAGCTGTCCAGCTCCATGCAGACCTCGATCAACCTGCCCTACATCACCGCGAGCGCCGAGGGTCCCCTCCACCTGGAGGAGACGCTCACGCGCGCGCAGTTCGAGCAGATGACGTCCGATCTTCTGGACCGGACCAAGTCCCCGGTCGAGGCTGTAATCAAGGACGCCGGCATCAAGGTCGAAGACATCGACCAGGTCGTCCTCGTGGGCGGCTCGACCCGCATGCCGGCCGTGGCCGAGGTCGTCAAGAAGATCACAGGCAAGGACCCCAACAAGGGCGTCAACCCCGATGAGGTCGTGGCGATCGGCGCTGCCCTGCAGGCTGGTGTCCTCAAGGGCGAGGTCAAGGACGTCCTGCTCCTCGACGTCACCCCGCTTTCGCTTGGCATCGAGACCAAGGGCGGCGTGATGACCAAGCTCATCGAGCGCAACACCACGATCCCGACCAAGCGCAGCGAGATCTTCACGACGGCCGATGACAACCAGCCCTCCGTGCTCATCCAGGTCTACCAGGGAGAGCGCGAGATGGCGGCCTACAACAAGCGCCTCGGCACCTTCGAGCTCACGGGCCTTCCGCCGGCGCCGCGCGGCGTGCCGCAGGTCGAGGTGACCTTCGACATCGACGCCAACGGCATCGTGCACGTCTCGGCCAAGGACATGGCCACGGGCAAGGAGCAGTCGATGACTATCTCCGGCGGCAGTGCGCTGCCCAAGGAGGAGATCGACCGCATGATGCGCGAGGCCGAGGCCAACGCCGAGGCCGACAAGAAGCTTCGCGAGGAGATCGAGGTCAAGAACACGGCCGAGGCTCTCGTCTACCAGACCGAGAAGTTCCTCGCGGACAACGCCGACAAGATCCCGGCTGACGCCAAGAGCAATGTCGACGGTCCGCTCGACGAACTCAAGAAGGCCATCGAGGCCAACGACATCCCGGGCATGAAGGCGGCCACGGACAAGGTCGCACAGGCGAGCCAGACGCTCGGTGCTGCGATGTACGCCACGGCTCAGCAGGCCGGCGGCGGCGACGCCACGGCCGACGAGGCGGCGGACATGTCCGAGGACGACGTGGTCGACGCCGAGATCGTCGACGACGACGCCAACGAAGCGAAGTGAGTCGGGCGTGAACGCCGAACAGCCTGAGGAAGGCGTCCGCGTCAATGATCGCCGCCGCATCGATCCGGAGACCTTCGAGGTGCGGGAGCAGGCAACTGCTCCCGCGGCCTCGGTCCCCTCGGACGAGGAAGTCCTCGAGAAGGATCTCTCCGCTGCCGACGCCAAGGTCGCCGAACTCACCGACGACCTGCGCCGGGTGCATGCCGAGTACGCCAACTACCGCAAGCGCGTCGATCGGGACCGGGAGGTCGCCCGCGATGTCACCGTCGGCGGTGTCCTCGCAGAGTTGCTGCCGATCATCGATGACATCGAGCGCGCCCGCGAGCACGGGGAGCTCGAAGGTGCCTTCAAGACGGTGGGCGAGGCCCTCGAGGCCACGTGCGCGAAGCTCGGGCTCGAGACCTTCGGCACCGCCGACGAGCCCTTCGACCCCGAGATCCACGAGGCATTGACCAGCGAGACCCGAGAGGGACTGGCTGGGCCCATCGTGGCCTCGGTCTACCAGCTTGGCTACCGCCATGCTGGACGAGTACTCCGACCCGCACGGGTAGCCGTCGCAGACGCGTGAGTTGACGCTGTCAGCGGCTGACATAGACGAGGCAGGATGAATAAGGACTGGCTGGAGAAGGACTTCTACAAGGTCCTTGGCGTCGACAAGGGCGCAGCAGCCGACGAGATCAAGAAGAAGTACCGCAAGCTCGCGCGTGAGCTCCATCCGGACAAGAACCCGGGGGACGCCAAGGCCGAGGAGCGCTTCAAGGAGGTCTCGGAGGCGTACGACGTCCTGTCCGATGACAAGAAGCGGGCCGAGTACGACGAGGCGCGCACGCTCTTCGCGAGCGGTGGCGGCTACGGCGGTGGATTTGGGGGCGGTGGTTACGGCGGTCCGGGTGGCTTCGGCGGTGGAACGACGTACGACTTCGGCGATGTCTTCGGCGCAGACGAGGGCGGCCTTGGCGACATCCTCGGGGGCATCTTCAACCGCGGACGCGGTGGCGGCCGCCGGACGCAGGCGCCGCGGCGAGGCCAGGACGTGGAGAGCGAGATCACTCTCGGCTTCAACGATGCCCTCGAGGGTGTCACCGTGCCGCTTCGGCTGGCCAGTGACGCGGCATGCGACAGCTGCAAGGGCACAGGTGCGCGCGCGGGCACGGTCCCGCGCGTCTGCCCCAACTGCCAGGGGAGCGGGCAGACCACGCGCAATGCCGGTGGCTTCGCCTTCGCCGAGCCCTGCGGGTCCTGCGCCGGACGAGGCCTCATCGTCGATGACCCGTGCCCGACCTGCCACGGTTCCGGCCGCGGCGTGAGCACGCGCACGGTGCAAGCCCGCATCCCCGCGGGTGTCAAGGACGGTGCGCGCATCCGCCTCAAGGGCAAGGGCGCGCCGGGCGAGCGCGGTGGACCGAATGGCGATCTCTACGTCGTCGTGCACGTCAGCGCCCACCCCGTCTTCGGACGCAAGGGCGACAACCTCACCGTCACCGTGCCCGTCACCTTCGCGGAGGCAGCGCTCGGCGGCCAGGTCGTCGTCCCGACGCCCGGTGGCGGCACCGTCACCCTCAAGATCGCGGCGGGCACAGCCAACGGGCGCACCTTCCGAGTGCGTGGCAAAGGCGTGATGCGCAAGGACGGCACCAAGGGCGACCTGCTCGCCACCGTCGAGGTGCTGGTGCCCTCGGGCATGTCCGACGAGGCACGCGAGGCGCTCGAGCGTTTCGCGGAGGCCAGTGGCATGGAGGACCCGCGCAAGGATCTCCTCGAGGCAGCGAAGGCGTAGCCATGGACGATCTACGCCCCGTCTACGCCATCTCGGTAGCAGCCGAGCTCGCGGGAATGCACCCGCAGACGCTGCGGCAGTACGACCGCCTCGGGCTCGTCTGCCCGCAGCGGGTGAAGGGTCGCAATCGGCTCTACTCCGTGCGCGATGTCGAGCGCCTGCGGGAGGTCGCGGATCTCTCGGCGGCGGGCGTCAGCCTCGAAGGCATTCGCCGAGTGCTCGAACTCCAGGCAGAGGTGGACCGCCTGCGCGACCAGGTCGAGACCTACGCGCGGGAGAAGCGCTCCACCGCCCTCGTCCTCTATCGACCCAGCCGCCGACGCGGCGCTTAAGGCACTTAAGGAAGAAGAAAGAAAGCAATGGATATCAAGTTCACGACGAAGGCCCAGGACGCCCTCGGCGCTGCCGTGCGCATCGCTGCGGCTAAGGGCAATGCCCAGGTGGAGCCGATCCACATCCTGGACTCGCTCCTCCAGCAGGGCGAGGGCATCGCCACGGCACTCCTCGACGCTGTCGGGGTGGATCGTCCCGCTCTCACCGCGGAGGTGCGGGCCGGCGTCGACGCTCTGCCGAGCGCCAGCGGATCCTCCGTCGCCGCACCCCAGCTCAGCCAGCAGTCCTTCGCGGTCCTCAACGCCGCACAGGAGTTGGCCAAGGAGCGCGGCGACGAGTACGTCAGTACGGAGCACGTGCTTATCGCGCTGGCTGCTGAGCCGGGCGCACGCGAGAGATTGATCCAGGCGGGCGCAGCACCTGAGGCGCTCATGGCCGCACTGCAGGAAATGCGAGGAGGAGCACGCGTGACCAGTCCCGATCCAGAGGGCACATTCCAGGCGCTGGAGAAGTTCGGCGTTGATCTCACCGCGCGTGCACGCGAGGGCAAGATCGATCCGGTCATCGGCCGCGACGAGGAGATCCGCCGCACCATCCAGGTGCTGTCGCGGCGTACCAAGAACAATCCCGTGCTCATCGGCGAGCCCGGCGTCGGCAAGACCGCCGTTGTCGAGGGACTTGCGCGGCGCATCGTCGAGGGCGACGTGCCCACGTCACTGGAGGGCAAGACGCTCATCGCGCTCGATCTCGGCGCGATGGTCGCCGGCGCGAAGTACCGCGGTGAATTCGAGGAGCGCCTGAAGGCGGTCCTCGACGAGATCAAGGAGTCGGACGGCCAGATCATCACCTTCATCGACGAGCTCCACACCGTCGTCGGTGCGGGTGCCGGCGGTGACTCCGCGATGGATGCGGGCAACATGCTCAAGCCGATGCTCGCCCGCGGCGAACTCCGGATGATCGGCGCGACCACTCTCGATGAGTACCGCGAGTACATCGAGAAGGATCCCGCGCTCGAGCGCCGCTTCCAGCAGGTTTTCGTCGGCCAGCCGAGCGTCGAGGACACCATCTCGATCCTGCGCGGCATCAAGGAGAAGTACGAGGCGCACCACAAGGTCGCCATCAACGACTCCGCGCTCATCGCTGCCGCGTCGCTGTCGGATCGCTACATCACGCAGCGCTTCCTGCCCGACAAGGCAATCGACCTCATGGACGAGGCGGCGGCGCGCCTGCGCATGGAGATCGACTCCTCCCCCGTGGAGATCGACGTACTCCAACGCCAGGTGGATCGTCTGCGCATGGAGGAGATGGCGATCGCCAAGGAGACCGACGACGCCTCGAAGGAGCGACTTGAGCGCATCCGCGCCGAGATCGCCGACAAGGATGAGGATCTCCGCGGCCTGCGAGCCCGCTGGGACGCGGAGAAGGCCGGGCTCGATCGCATCGGCGAGCTTAAGGTCCTGATCGACGACCTGCGTGCTGCGGCCGAGAAGGCCCAGCGTGCCGGCGACTTCGAGCAGGCATCCAAGCTGCTCTACGCCGAGATTCCCACCTTCGAGGAGGAACTCGAGCGCGTGACCGCCGAGACGATGGCGCGTGAGGCGTCGATGGTCCAGGAGGAGGTCTCCGCGGACGACATCGCCGAGGTCGTCGAGGCGTGGACCGGTATCCCCGCTGGACGTCTGCTCGAGGGCGAGAGCGAGAAGCTCCTGCGCATGGAGGACTACCTCGACAAGCGCGTCGTCGGGCAGCCCGAAGCGGTGCGCGAGGTGAGCGACGCCGTACGTCGTGCGCGCGCCGGCATTGCCGATCCCAATCGGCCCACCGGCTCCTTCCTCTTCCTCGGTCCCACCGGTGTCGGCAAGACCGAGCTGGCGAAGGCACTCGCGGAGTTCCTCTTCGACGATGAGCGCGCCATGATCCGCATCGATATGAGCGAGTACTCCGAGAAGCACTCGGTCGCACGCCTCGTCGGCGCGCCTCCCGGCTACGTCGGATACGAGGAGGGCGGTCAACTCACCGAGGCCGTGCGCCGCCG
>JAULZJ010000280.1:0-7286 GCA_032117435.1 Candidatus Nanopelagicales bacterium
CGATGAGCGCATCGGGCTCGCGTCGCCGCAGGGCGGCGAGTTGAAGCGAGTCGGCGATATCGGCCTTGTTGATGACCACGAGCTCAGGCAGGTCCCCCGCACCGATGGCGCCCAGCACCTCGCGCACTGCGGTCAGCTGGTCCTCGGGGTGCGGGTCCGAACCATCGACCACGTGCACGACGAGATCGGCGTCGGTCACCTCCTCGAGCGTGGAGCGGAAGGCTTCGACCAGGTGGTGCGGGAGATGGCGCACGAAGCCCACGGTGTCGGCGATCGTGCAGTGGCGCCCGCTGGGCAGATCCAGACGACGCACCGTGGGGTCCAGTGTCGCGAAGAGCGCGTCCTCGACGAGGACGCCCGCGCCGGTGAGTCGATTGAGCAGGCTCGACTTGCCGGCATTGGTGTAGCCGGCCAGGGCGACGGCCGGGGTGCCCGCGCGTTCACGCGACGTCCGCTGGGTACGTCGTACCCGCTCCATGTCCTTGAGTTGCCGGCGCAGCACCGTCATCTGGTCGCGGATGCGCCGCCGATCGGTCTCGATCTTGGTCTCACCAGGACCGCGCGTGCCCACGCCGCCCGTCGCCCCGCCCGCGCGACCACCCGCCTGCCGGGAGAGCGACTCACCCCAGCCACGCAGTCGCGGGAGCAGGTACTGCATCTGCGCGAGCGAGACCTGGGCTCGGCCGGCCTTGCTGCGGGCGTGCTGGGCGAAGATGTCGAGGATCAGCCACGTGCGATCGACGACCTTGACCTTGACGACATCCTCGAGGTGGCGGAGCTGACCGGGACTCAGCTCGCCGTCGCAGATGACCGTGTCAGCGCCGGTGGACACGACGAGATCGCGGAGTTCTCGGGCCTTGCCTGAGCCGATGTACGTCGCCGGATCGGGACGGTCGCGACGTTGGATAACCCCGTCGAGCACCAGCGCGCCGGCCGTCTCGGCCAGAGCGGCAAGCTCCCGCAGGCTGCGCTCGGCCTCCTCCGCTGTCCCATCGGTCCACACGCCGACCAGGACGACCTGCTCGAGTCGAATCTGGCGGTACTCGACCTCGGTAATGTCCTCGAGTTCGGTGGACAGGCCGACGACGCGACGCAGCGCCTGGCGGTCCTCGAGGTCGAGCTGGCCGACCTCCGGCTCGTCTAGGTCCACGTGGCGAGCCAGTCGGGTTCCAGATGGCCGTCGGCGACGATGACCGCGGGACCGATCAACTCGAGCTCCCCGTCGCGCTCCGCCACGTGGAGCGTGCCACCGGGCACATCGACGCGGATCGACTCGGGCAGGTCGTCCCCCCGGCGACGGACAACCCAGGCGACCGCACATGCTCCGGTGCCGCAGGAGAGGGTCTCGCCGACTCCGCGCTCGTGCACACGCATGCGCACGTGACCCGGTCCGATCTGCTCGACGAATTCGACGTTCACGCCCTCGGGGAAGAGGTGCTCGGGACTGACCTCGGGTGCTCGATCGAGGGGTCCGGCCGCGTTCACGGACGTGACGAAGACGACGGCATGGGGGTTGGGCACGTGAACCCCGGTCGCCGGATAGGACCGATTGCCGACCATGACAGACGCGATCGCGTCGACCCCGGAGGCAGGCCCCATGCCGACGGCGTACTCGCCATCGGGCAGTCGCCGCACGTGGAGCACGCCCCCGCGCGTGGCGATCTCCATTCTCTCCGGATCGGCGAGCCCCTCCTCGACGAGGAAACGCGCGAAGACACGTATCCCATTGCCGCACATCTCCGCGTACGAGCCGTCGGCGTTGCGGTAGTCCATGAAGTACTCGGCACCCTCGGCTGCGGGGTCGTCGCAGGCTGAAGTGCGCACGATACGGAGCACACCGTCGCCGCCGATGCCGTGGCGGCGATCGCACAGCGTGGCCACCATCTCCGGCGTGAGGTCGATCTCGCCCGCGAGATCCGGGAGCAGGACGAAGTCATTGCCCGTCCCATGCCCCTTGAGCACGCGCACTCCCGTCACGCACCCAGCCTAAGCGCCCGCGTCGGCGTAGAGCGCGCTCGCCCGGGCACATGCGTGCTCCCAGGTGTGCTCGGGAGGCATCGTGGCGTTGTGAGCGGCGATGCGCTCACCGAGTGATGCATCGCTGGATAGTAGGGCGATGGCCGACGCGAGCGAGGCGTCGTCGCCAGCGAGCAGCCCCTCCACCCCGTCCCGGATGAACTCCGATGTGCCCGCCTGCGACCGGGCGATGACGGGCAGCCCGCTCGCCCGCGCCTCGAGAGCGGCGATGCCGAAGGACTCGCGCACGGACGCCTGCACGAAGGCATCGCTCCTGGCGAAGACAGAGCGGATGCCCTCGGCATCGAGGCGGCCGGTGAAGGTGACGTCGATACCGAGTTGCCGTGCCGTGCGCTCAGCGTGGGCGCGCTGCGGACCGTCCCCGATGATGGTCGCCTCGATACGCGTCGCGGGACCCACCAGCACCTGCGCGCGGGCGAGGGCGCGCAGCAGCGCCGAGATCCGCTTGCGGGGGGCCAGGCGCGAGACCGTCACCACGCGCAGGACACCATCGACTCGCGCCACGGGCCCCACTGTCCGCCAGGGGCCCGCGTCGATGGCATTGGGCAGGACGGCGACGGGCACGTCGAGCGCGGAGGCAACGGCCTCGGCGGCTGTGCCGCTCACCGCGCTCACCACGAGGCGAGGACGGAGCAGTAGGGGACGCGCCGCTCGATAGCCGCTGCGCGATACAGGGCCCCAGACGCTGTGCACGGTGACCACCGTCGGCAGATCGACCTGCGCAAGCGCCCGCAGGGCACCCCACGCGAAGGGCGATGCCGCGCCCACGTGCACATGCGCGACGTCGACAGCATCCGCGTCGAGCAGGGATCGCACGCCAGCGCGCGTGCGCGGGTGGACGGGCAGGTCACCCGGCAGGCGCATCGTCAGTCGATCGATGGCGAGGCCGTCCACGTGCTCCCGGCCGGAGCGCCCGTCCTCGGCGGGCGTCGCGGTGATGATCCGGGGCTGGTCCCCGCGGGCGAGCTGGGCCAGGGCCAGACCACGCACCTGGGTCTCGATGCCCCCGGTGCGCGGCAGGTAGCAATCCGAGACATGGGCGATGCGCACGCCAAGACGCTACGCCACCCCGGCAGGATGGGTCCGTGGCCACGCTGGTCTTCCTCCATGCCCATCCCGATGACGAGGCACTCCTCACCGCCGGGACGATGGCACGCGCCGCTGCCGAGGGGCACCGCGTCATCCTCGCGGTCGCCACCGATGGTGCGGCCGGCCTCACCTCGGCGGACTTCCGCGATGACCTCGCCGGCGTGCGTGCGCGCGAGTTGGAGAAGTCCGCGGAGATGCTCGGGACCGCACGGCTGGAGACATGGGGTTACGCCGACTCCGGCCTCGCGGGCAATGCGCCCGGGGGTTTCGCCGTAGGCGACCTCGATGACCAGGTGGCGCGCCTGGTCGACCTGGTCGAGTCGGAGCGGGCCGACGTCGTCGTCGGCTACGACGCCTCCGGCGGATACGGCCATCCCGATCACGTGCGGGTCCACGCCGTCGCCCGCGCGGCAGCGGAACAGGTCGGGCAGCGTCGGATATTGCGCCACTTCGAGGCGACGCTGCCGCGCGAGCCGATCGCCCGCACGGTGCGCGCGGCGGCGCGCATGCACCTCACGCCCGCATCCTTCGACCCCGCGGAGTTCGACAGGGCCTGGACGCCCAGCGCGGCAATTACTCACCGCGTCGACGTGCGGGCTTACGCCGAAGCCAAGCGGGCGAGCATGGCCGCACACGCGAGTCAGGCCGCGGCCGACGACTCCACGCGCACCCTGGCGGTCCTCACGAGACTCCCCGGACCGGCGTACCGCCTCCTGCTCGGCACCGAGTACTACCTCGAAGTCCCCTTCAGGAGTTGAGCCGCTGGCGTGCCCGCGGGGACCCACGCGACTCGGGCGTCCTGACGGAATCGGCGCTCCTGGCGTCGAGCGAACTTCCGCGTCCCATCGATTGTCCGCTGACGCGCTAACTCCGGATCACCCTCACCCCGCAGAGCCTCGAGCACCTGGCGGTAGCCGAGTGCGCCACTGGCCGTGCGCCCCATGCGCGCGCTCAGTCCCCTTACTTCTTCGACCAGGCCGAGTTCCCACATCAGCTCGACACGTGCCGCGATACGCGCATCGAGGACCAGGCGATCGCAGCCCAGGCCGATCCAGCGCGCCTCCCGCCAGGGACGCGGCTTCGGAAGTCGCGCCCTGAAGGAGCCCTGCAACTCGACCACCTCGAGGGCACGCACGATGCGGCGGCCATTGGTCGGCAGGATCGCCGCCGCAGCATCGGGATCGAGTGCAGCGAGACGCGCATGCAGCACCTCGGGACTGGACGCTGCCAGATCATCCTCGAGACGGGCCCGCAAGGTGGGATCGGTGCCCGGGAAGTCCATCTCGTCGACGATCGCCTGGACGTAGAGCCAGGATCCGCCCACGATGATCACGGATCGGCCGCGCCCCTCGATGTCGGCGATCGCCGCACGCGCCCGATCGCGGAACTCCACCACGCTCACGTCGTGCCCGGGATCCCACACGTCGATCATGTGGTGGGGCACTCCGCGCCGATCCACCTCGGGGACCTTGGCAGTGCCGATGTCCATGCCGACGTAGACCTGCATCGAGTCCGCGCTGACGATCTCCGCGCCGATCCGCTCGGCAAGGTCGATGGCGAGATCGGACTTCCCCACGGCGGTCGGCCCCACGATGGCGATGATCATCGCGACGGCATGGCGGGGGTGGGCAGCATCACCCGGACGTCCGCATCATCGGCACCCTGCCGCGACTCCCATGCATCGCCCGCCCGCGTGCGCCTGACCTCGAGCATCCGGTCGGCCACGAGGTGATGCGGTGCGGCATAGGTCACCTCGGCGACGACGAGATCACCGGGCCGCGGGTCGCCCAGCTCGGCGTCGCGGGCCACGTGAACGAGCCTGTTGTCCGTGGCACGCCCGGACAAACGCGCTGTCGAATCGTCCTTGCGCCCCTCGCCCTCGGCGATGAGGACCTCGACGGTGCGACCCTCGAAGCGCCGGCTCTCCTCCCACGCGATCTCGTCGACCAGCGAAAGGAGCCGGTTGTAGCGCTCCTGCACCACCTCCTTGGACACCTGGTCGTCCATCGTCGCCGCCGGAGTGCCCGGACGCGGGGAGTACTGAAAGGTGAAAGCGCTCGCAAAGCGTGAGGCCCGCACGACGTCGAGCGTGCCCTGGAAGTCCTCCTCGGTCTCACCCGGGAAGCCGACGATGATGTCCGTGGTGATGGCGGCCTCGGGCATCGCCTGGCGCACGCGATCGATGATGCCGAGATAACGCTCGGCGCGATAGGACCGACGCATCGCCTGCAGGATGCGATCGGAGCCGCTCTGCAGCGGCATGTGCAGCTGCGGCATCACGTTATGAGTCTCGGCCATGGCCGCGATGACGTCATCGGTGAAATCGCGCGGATGCGGGCTCGTGAAGCGGACGCGCTCCAGGCCATCGATGCGACCGCAGGCGCGGAGCAGGTCGGCGAAGGCCCCGCGATCTCCAAACTCCGCACCGTAGGCGTTGACGTTCTGCCCCAGCAGTGTGATCTCGATGACACCTTCGGCGACGAGGGCCTCGACCTCGGCGAGGATGTCGCCCGGCCGACGGTCCTTTTCCTTGCCCCGTAGCGCGGGCACGATGCAGAAGGTGCATGTGTTGTTGCAGCCGACACTGATGGAGACCCAGGCGGCGTACGCCGACTCTCGCCGTGTCGGCAGGGTGGAGGGGAAGACCTCGAGGCTCTCGAGGATCTCGACCTGGGCCTCCTCCTGGACGCGCGCGCGCTCGAGGAGCGCGGGCAGGGATCCGAGGTTGTGCGTGCCGAAGACGACATCAACCCACGGCGCCCGACGCACGACCTCGCCGCGATCCTTCTGCGCGAGGCAGCCGCCGACGGCGATCTGCATGCCGGGCGTGCTGGCCTTCATGGGCGCAAGGTGACCGAGATTCCCGTAGAGCCGGTTGTCGGCGTTCTCCCGCACGGCGCAGGTATTGAAGACGACCAGGTCGGGCTGCTGGCCCTCGACCACCGGGACATACCCGGACGCCTCGAGGACACCCGAGATGCGCTCGGAGTCGTGGGCGTTCATCTGGCACCCGTAGGTGCGCACCTGGTACGTGCGTGACACGGGCACAGACTACGGCCTACACGCTAACGGGCTGGCGCTCCGCGTCGGGCTCGTCCAGGGGCTCGTCCTCGACGATCTCGTCAGACCCCTCCTCCACGGAGATGCGCGGCAACGCGTTGGCGAGCCACGCCGGCAACCACCAGTTTGCCTTGCCGAACATCGTCATGAGGGAGGGCACGAGCACGAGGCGCACGATGAAGGCATCGATGATGACCGCCGACGCGAGCGCGATGCCGAAGAGCTTGATCGTGCCATCCGGCGATGGCACGAAGGCAAGGAAGACACTCGACATGATCGCGGCGGCGATGACGACGACCTTGCCGGAGCCCGCGAGTCCACGGCGCACGGCAGCTCCGTTGTCCTTGGTCCGCTCCCACTCCTCCTGCATGCGCGAGACGAGGAAGACCTGATAGTCCATCGACAGTCCGAAGAGGATGGCGAAGACCATGACGGGCAGGAAGGGGAAGATCGGTCCCGTGGCCGTGATGCCCAGCGGGCCGGCGAGCCAGCCCCACTGGAAGACGGCGACGGTGATGCCCAGGGCCGCACCGAAGCTGAGCAGGCTCGTGATGGCCGCGGTAAGCGGCACGAGGAAGGATCTGAAGAGGACCATGAGAGCCAGGAAGCCCAGCAGTACGACGATACCGAGGAAGAGCGGCAGGACGTTGATGAGCACCTGAGTGAAGTCCTGGGTGATGGCCTGCGCGCCGCCGACGTACATCGTGGCGCCCGTCTCGGCCTCGACCACCGGTGCCGTGTCCGTGCGCAGCCGATCCAGTAACTCGCTCGTGGCGACATCCTGCGGTGCCGTCTCGGGGGTGATGAGGATCGAGGTGACGATGCCGTTGTCGCTGAAGGCCGTCGGGCTGATGGCGTAGATCGGCAGCATGTCCTCATTAGGCAGCGTCGATGCCACGCCCGGGGTCTCGTTGATGATCCGCACCGTCTCCGCCAGAGCATCGAGGTCCCGCGGAGCAGGCAGGTTGACGGCGGCGAAGAACGGTCCGTTGACTCCGGGACCGAAGCCCTCGCTCATGAGGTCATAGGCGATGCGGGCGGTATTGGATTCGGGCTTGCCACCGTCGTCGGCGAAACCCAGACGCAGGCCGAGCGTGGGC
>JAULZJ010000281.1:0-10892 GCA_032117435.1 Candidatus Nanopelagicales bacterium
CGCCTGGGCATCCGGGTCGGCCTCCTCGCTCGCGCGCTTCGCGGCCTCCTCGGCTTCCGCCTCGGCGCGGTAGGCATCGATGCGGGTGCGGTAGCGGTCGGTGAACCAACGCGTGAGGTTGCCGTGCTTGCGATAGCGATTCCACACGACGATCGCGAAGAGGCCGATGATCGGCCACTGGAAGGTGTACGCCCAGGAGCGGTCGACACCCTCCTGGGCGCGGCCGTACTGGTTGATGGTCGCGTAGGTGCACAGTGCGAGGACGAGGACGAGGGGCAGATGCAGCGTGAGGATGTCCTTCCAGCGACGGCTCATGCGACCGACACCTCCTCCGGCACGGTCGCGGGTGTGCTCGCCACGCGCGGGCGTCGGCGTACGACGTCGAGAAGTGCGACGCAGATGATCCCGATGCCAGCCGCGAGCGCGATCTGCCACGGCGTCTCGACCGGGCTCGAGCGCATCGCCAGCCACAGGGCGGCGGGCCAGAGCACGGCAGCCAGGGCCAGGGCCGGTCCCCCGCGCGGTCCCGTGGCGGCGACGGCGAAGGCCCAGCCCACGCCGACCAGCACCACCGACGCCGAGACAGCGGCGACGCCGATGCCGAGCAGGCCGGAGGGGACCACGGCTGCCATGACGTAGGTCAGCACTGCTACTGCCACGGCGTACGGCTCGGGGTACGGCGCAGTGATCCGCACGAGCCACGCGGGGCGAGCGCCTCCCCATGCCAGGACGAGGGGGATCGCCAGGGCGAGCAGGGCGAGCGCCCCCGCGGTGATGCGGTCTCCGGCGATTGCGCCAGCCGGCGGGGCCGTGCGGGAGAGGGCGACGGCGATCCCGATCGCTACGCCCATGAGCAGGACCTCGAACGACGCGAAGCGGATCAGCGTGGCCCGACCGATGTCGTCGTCCGCGAGTGGGACGACATGGCGTCGCTGGCGCCAGCCCAGGACGACGAGGGCCGCGAGCAGGATGGCCTTGGCCAGGATGAGGGTGCCGTACGGCGTCGTGATGAGCGATGCCACGCCGTCGATGCGCAGTGACGCATTGAGCAGTCCGCTCTCGGCGAGGAGGATCACGCAGACCAGGGCGAGCGTGCTGAAGCGACGGATGGCGATGGCCCCACCCTGCGGGTTCCGCGCGACATAGGAGCACGTGGCGATCAGGCCGCCCACCCACACTCCTGCAGACACCAGGTGGATGGCGAGTGAGATCGACGCCGACGTATGCCCCGAGTGCAGACCAGAGTGGCCCATCAGGCCGGTGAGGCCCGCGGCCGTGGCTGCCAGGGCAAGGACGATGGCAGCGGTGACGCGGCCCAGGATGGCCCAGCCCAGCAGTGAGACGAAGGCGACGATCACGATCTGCGCGATCAGGATCTGGCCCAGCTGCGTCTGCGTGAGCAGGGAGACCACGACAACCGGATCGAGGGAATCCGCCCACGGGCGGCCCAGCAGCTCCGAGACCGTCAGCGGGATCTGCGCGATGAGCGTCGCGAGCCAGACGAGGCCCGCGAGGGAGGCGAGCCGCACGAGCCGGTGGTCGACACGTGGCAGGAGCAGGCCCCCGACGGCGACGAAGCCGAGCACGATCGTCGCCGCGATATCTCGCAGCCAGCGATCCAGGGGAAGACTCCACAGCGTCTCCCAGGGCACCACCGGAAGGCCGACCACCGACGTCTCGGTCAGTGCCCCCAGCGTGGCGAGGATGACGACGAGCACGGGTACGCCGACCAGCAGCCCCCGGCCGACCCGGGCTCCGGTGGAGGGGGGCGTCTGGATCACTGCGCG
Source organism: Candidatus Nanopelagicales bacterium (assembly GCA_032117435.1). GTDB lineage: Bacteria > Actinomycetota > Actinomycetes > S36-B12 > S36-B12 > Mxb001. Next base: position 1,788 of record JAULZJ010000281.1, read on the forward strand.
GGGCTGGGCGAGGCCGATGGGCTCGGAGTGGGCGCGTCGGGGTTGTAGAGGCTGAACTCACCGAAGTTCGCCGGCGTGGTGTTGGGGCTGTCCTTCATGAACGTCGTCACGATGGCGCCGAGGAGGATGCTGACGCAGACCCACACCATCCAGTAGCCCACGAGCCTGGCCTGGAAGGGCTTGTCCGACGAGATAAGTCCCGCACGGGTGCGATTGGTGACGGCCAGGACCAGGAAGCCGGCGAGCAGCAGATGCGCGAGGACCGATGCGGTGAGCAGGAAGACCGCCGACGCATAGGCGCCATTGCCCGGGCCGAAGGGGAAGGTCGTGATCTGCCACCACTGCAGGGCAATGGCCGCGATGAGGATGATCGTGGATAACGCGGCCGCGGCGACGAGCCCGCCCCGATGACCTGAGCGCATGCTGCGGATCCCCATCCACAAGACGATCGTCGCCACCAGCGTCAGGGCCAGGATCGCCCAGAAGGGCCAGTCCGCGGCCCACGGCAGGGGTGACCGGCTCTTCAGGAGGTCGTTGTTGCCGAAGGTCTGCTGATTGGGCGCCCAGCCATTGTTGACGTTGAGCGACCACAGGTAGACGTAGCTGATGATCAGCGCCATCGTCCCGGAGAAGTCCGCGACGACGAGGAAGATCAGGCCGAGGCGATCGCGGCGGAAGATCACCGATGCGGGCTCGCCGGTCGTCGGGGAGAGCACGGGGGAGGTCATGAGGGGGCTCCCACTTTCTCGTCGTACTGCTCCTCGAGCTTCTTGGGCGCAAGTGGATCGGGCACGCCGTAGTCATAGGGGAGCTTGGTCACGACCGGCAGCACCGGGAAGTTCTCGAGCGGCACGGGGGTCGCCGTCTGCCAGTCCAGGGTCTGCGCCTGCCAGGGGTTGCTGGGGGCCGCCTGGCCACTACGCCAGGAGCTCATGATCGCAGCGAGGAATATCAGCATGCCGATGCCGATGACATAGGCGCCGATCGTGGAGATCCAGTTGGAGATGTCGAACATGTTGTCGAACTGCAGCACTCGTCTCGGCTGACCCTGCAGGCCGGCGACGAACATCGACATGAAGGTGATCTGGAATCCGGCGAAGGCCGTCCAGAAGCCGATTGACCCGGTCCGCTCGTCGAGGTAGCGGCCAGTCATCTTGGGGAAGTAGTAGGCGATCCCACCCATGGCGCCGAAGAGGCCGGCTCCCATGAGCATGTAGTGGAAGTGCGCGGTCACGAACATGTTGCCGTGGAAGTACTGATCGGCAGGGACATCGGAGAGGTAGACGCCGGTGACACCTCCGATCATCTTGTTGAAGATGACCGCGAAGACCGCCATCATCGGCAGCCGGCTCCAGAAGGCACCGCGCCACATCGTGCCGATCACGACAAGCACGAGGAATCCGACGGGGATCGAGATCATCTCGGTCGAGAGCATGAAGGGATAGTTGGCCTGCGGCGCCCACCCGGTCATGTACATGTGATGTGCCCACACGAGTCCGCTCAGCCCGACGACACCGACGATGCCCGCGATCGCCATGTAGTAGCTGAAGAGCGGCTTGCGCATGAAGACAGGGATGATCTCCATCATCACAGCAATGCTGGGGATGAGGATGACATAGACCTCGGGATGGCCGAGGAGCCAGAAGAGGTTCTGGTAGAGCCAGACGCTGCCGCCCTCGATCGGATTGAAGAACGACGTATTCACGAGGCGGTCGGTCATGGAGAGGATCTGGGAGTACATGTAGAAGGGGAAGGCGTACAGGCCCATGGCGGCGGCCGCGAAGGCACCGTAGATCAGGATCGGGGTACGCGACCAGGTCATGCCCTTGGCGCGCATGGTGAGGACGGTGGTCATGATGTTGACGCTCGCAAGCGCCGTCGACACGGCGAAGACGATGATCGTCGTCTGGTAGCCGATCATCCCGGGGCCGGCCTGGGCATTGAGCGGTTGGTAAACGCTCCAGCCGTCGCGGATGCCACCGACGAGCAGCGAGAGGATCAGCGGAGGGACGGCGCACACGAGGAGCCAGATGCTCAGGGCGTTGAGTCGCGGGAAGGCCATATCCCGCGCACCACACATGAGCGGCACGATGAAGTTGCCGACGGGACCGGAGACCACGACGATCATCGCGATGATCATGGCGATCCCATGTGTGCCGACGAGGGAGTTGTAGAAGTCGGGATTGAAGACTTCCATCCACGTGATGCCGAGCTCGGTGCGGATGAGCATCGCGAGCAGGCCACCGAAGCCGAGGATGATCATGGCGACGATGAGGTACTGGATGCCCACGACCTTGTGGTCGGTGGTGAAGCGCCAGTAGCGGAACTTCCCCTGGTCCTTGCCGGCCATGAATTCGGCATCGGCATGGGTGAGATCACGCCCGAGGAGCCATCGGATCGGGCCGACGAAGGCACCCATGCCACCCATGAAGCCGACGACCCAGCCCACCATCATCGCCCAGAAGACGGGGCCGGCTGCCGCGTTGGCGAAGTTCGCCGTCAGTGCCCCCGCGGGGAACTGCAGGCTCATGACGTAGCCGAAGACCAGTGCGAGCACGACGCCCGAGACCAGACCCGTGAAGAAGTTGAGGTGGCGCATGATGCCGCCCGGCTTGCCGTGCTGCTTGGGCTGCGGGACCTGGACCTGATGGATCGTCGCGGCGCTCATCGCGTCCTCCCCGCGCCGCTCTCGCGCATGAACGATTCGAAGGTCTCCGCCGGCATCACATCGATCTTGGTCTCCATGTAGGCGTGGTGCAGGCCGCAGAGCTCGGCGCAGCGGACGTTGAAGGTGCCCTCCTTGTTGGGGGTCACGCCCGTCTGCGTGATGGCGCCCGGATTGGCATCGATCTTGATGCCGAGCTCAACTGCCCAGAAGTTGTGAATCACGTCGACAGAGGTCACATTGAAGAGGACGGGGCGATCCTTGGGCAGGTAGAGGATGTCGGTCGCCACCTTGTCGTACTGCGGGTACTCGAACGTCCACACCCACTGCTGTCCCGTGACGTTGACGACGAGGGCATCTTCCGTCTTGGGCTGGCCCGTCGCCGAAGTGGAGCCGTAGGAGTCCGCCGTGATGTCCGCCAACTCGATAAGGCCCCACACGACGAGGAAGGCGGCGAGGAGACTGGACGATACGGTCCAGGTGATCACAGCAACCGCGTTGGTGCGGATCGCGGGGTTGTCGTTGTTGGGCGGCACGTCTCCGGACTTCCCCTTCCAGCCGAAGAGGCTGTAGAGGAGTACGGCGAAGACGAAGGCTGTGATGGGGATCGACACCAGCGTGAAGACGAAGATCGTCTGCTGGATGTCCTCCATGATCGACGACGCCGGGCCGCCCGACTGGTTCATCGCCGCGAGCATGAGCCAGGCCAGCGGCAGGAGCAGGAAGCCGACGACCACCGTGATGATGAGGATGTGGCGCACATAGCGTCGCTGCAGCCACTCGCGCAGGCGGTGCATCGCCGGTGGGCGATTGGTGGGCGCCTCGGGCTCCTCCGCCGGGACCATCGTGTCGGCCATTAGACGACCTCGAGGGTGCCGGACATCCAGCCGCGCTGCTGCATCGGGCCACCGAACTCCTGGTACTGGTCACCGCAGGGGAATTCGCAGTTCCACACGTAGGTGCCCGGCTCACCGGTCCTGAAGGTGAAGGTCACCTCCTTGGGAGTGTCGGAGTACGGATTGGCGTTGCCGACCTGATTGCTGCCGAGGTCGGGTAGGGGAACGGAGACGAAGAGGTAGGGCTGACCGCTCTCGGGATACTGGTGCACCGTGAATGTGTGGGCGACCTTGGTGGGGTCCACCTCGGTAACGGTCTTTCCGTTGACCGTCATCGTTCCGTCGACGGTGCCGTGCACCTTCGCCCAGAACGGATTGAAGACGCGTCCGCCGGAGTCGTACTGGTAGATCGTCACGGTGACGAGGGAGTTGGCCGGCACCTGCAGGGTCGTCGACGGCCAGTAGAAGGGCCAGCCCTGGCTTGCATAGAGCGCATTGACCCCCTGGGTCGGTCCAGGCACGGCGTCGGAGCTGTTGGGATAGACGTAGAGCTCGAGGTTGGCGGCATTGACCGGGCCCTCGGGGGTGTCGACCGTCCCGGCCGGCTCCGCGACAAGAAGCGGTGTCTCCCCTTTCGTGGCGCTGGCGAAGACCGCGACACCAGCGACCACCCCGGCACCGACAAGCACCGACACGAGGGCGACGAGGAAGCGCTTCACGAGTTCCTTTCCATCCTTGCCCGACGATCAACGGCTGCCTCAGGGTAGGCCTCAGCGGGCATACGGTCACGCATTCGACGTGAAATCGTGGCGAATTCATCCGCGGCTTCACACGCTCGACGCCCGCGAGGGCAAACCCTCGCACTGAGCGCGTGTCTATCGTGAGCACATGACGCCCTGGGTCCCTGGTGAGGATCTCTGGACCATCGACCTCTTCGTCACGGTCAACCTCATCATGGCCACGGTGGGGTACTCCGCAGGAGTGCGCATCGTCCAGCGCCGGGGAATCGCCTGGTCCTGGCTGCGCACCCTCAGTTTCGGCGTCGCGATAGCACTGCTCGCCGTTGCCTACCTCGGCCCCTTCGAGACTCTCGCGCACACCTACTTCTGGGCGCACATGGGACAGCACCTCATCGTGATGATGCTGGCCGCTCCCTTCATCGTGCTGTCATGCCCTGTCGCGCTGACGGTCCTCGCCACCACCGGAGGCACCCGCGCCGCCATCATCCGGGCGATGCGATCCACGGTGGGTCTCTTCCTCGTCAACCCGGTCTTCACGTGGATCCTCTTCGTCACCGTCCTCATCGGATCGCACGTCACGCCCGTGATGGAGTGGGTGCTCACCGATCACGACGCCATGGCATACGTCGAGCGCCCGCTGTATCTCATCGCGGCGCTGCTGTTCTACTACCCGCTGATCGGCAATGACATGTGCGCGCGCCGGCCCAGGCCTGCCTACCGCCTGCTCTCCCTCGGCCTCATGATGATCCCCGAGACGATGCTCGGAGCGATCATCTTCCTCGCGCCCGTCACGCTCTACCCGTCCTACGTCGCCGCGACACTGGCCGTCGGCGCCGATCCCCTCGTCGATCAGCAACTCGCCGGCGCGCTCATGTGGGCGATCACCATGGTGATCGACTCAGTGTGGATGATGGTGGCAGCCATCGAGTGGTGGCGCTCCGAGGAGAAGCGCACTGCCATCGAGGAACGTCGCGAGAGGAGAGGAGCCAGCGCATGAAGACCGTGTGGGGTGCCCTGGGGCTCGCACTCCTCCTGACTGGATGCGCGGGATCAAGCCTCTACGCCGAAGCACCCGTGGTGACCCTGCCGGCGACGACGCCCGCGGAGAGTCCCCTCGTCGGGCTGACGATCATCCCGAGCGAGGATCGCGAGCAGTCCATCGTCATCGCGGGTGAGGCTGCCGATGGCACGAAGTTGACCACGGCGTCGCTCGCGGGAGACATCGTCGTCGTCAACGCCTGGGCGTCCTGGTGCCCCCCCTGCATCGAGGAACTCCCGCTGCTGGCATCCGCAGCCGAGGCGTATGGCGACAAGGGGGTCACCTTCCTCGGGCTCAACTCCATGGACGATCCCATCGCCGCGGCCAGTCTGCTGGGATCAAGCCCCTACCGCAGCATCGACGACCGCGACGGCGCGATCCTCGCGACCATCCCCGGCGTGCCCCCGCGCTCGCTGCCGAGCACGATCATCCTCGATCGCCAAGGCCGCATCGCCGTCCGCATCATCGGCCCGGTGCGACCCGGTCAGCTCGAGGGTACCCTCGAGACGCTCATCACCGAGCGTGCGTGAGCGGCTCGGCTAGACGAATTTCACGGTCACAGATGCACTTGGAAGTTTGCGGGTCTTCTTGCCAGTCTTGACCGAACACGATGCCAGGATGGTCGCCTGCGCCCCCTTACTCGCCTTCAGGCTCGCAGCGAGTTGCTTGGCCGTGATCTTGGTGTTGATCTGCCCGTTCGATGCCTTGGCGTTGACAGCAAGCCTCGCCGATGCCTTGCCCGCCTTGGCCGTGACGGTGCAAGCCGCCCCGGGAACGGTGGACAGGCGAACCGTGGTCTTGGATGCCACAGCGAAGGGTCGGACCGTGGTGTCGGCGACACGAGCCGGGGCGACGATACGTGGGGCACTCACCTGGCCAGCCTTCGTCGACAGCGACAGCAGGTCGCCAATACCGCGCGGCGACAACACTGCCCGGAACGTGGCTTCGAGCTCATCGCTCGACAAGACCGTAGGCTCGGGCGGTGGCGGGACATCGCCCCCGCAGTTGTACCAGCCCGGACCCCGCGAGCCAGGCACTCCCGGCGGAGGATCGATGAAGGACCAGCCAGGCTCGCCCGGATCGGTCGGCGAGAACTGGCATGCCGTGAGGCCATCTCCTCCTCCGCCACCGCCGCCGCTGCCGTCATCGCCGGGACAGCGATACCAGCCCGGCCCCCGGTAGCCCGGAATGCCGGCCCCAGCAGCCGGGGGCAGCGTGCTCAGGTCATTCCATGTCGGATCGCCAGGATCAGTCGGCGAGTATTCACAGTTGCTCAGGTCGAGTGGCTTGCAATCCGGCTGATCCGGCGGACAACCCGGATTTTGCGGGGGTGGGGGGGTGCTGAGGTCGATGGGAATGACAACCGGGATGAAGAGCGTCTGGGTCATCGATCCGCTGCCCGACCTACCGTTGAAGGCTCCCGTGGCACCCGTCAAGTAAGCGCTGATCGCCATGTCGAAGGACACGCACTTTGCGCGTGGCAGCACCCGTTCGGGTATTGGCAGGCCCAGCGCCGCGCAATTGGACCAGTTGACCGGGGTGGAGTCGAGCGAGAATTCACCCGCCATCTCGACAGTTCCAGAGAGTTGCGATCGCTGCTCATCAGCCACATCGATGGTCCAACTGCACGAGACATGGCCACGCCCGTTGACTCCGTACGGGTCCGGAGCAAGATCAGGGACCCCACCTGTCGACACAATGACGCTAAACCACGAGGTCATTGATCGGCCCACGTCGCACAGCAGAGTGAAGGTGCCGCTACCACTCATGCCGCCGGACGAACCCGAGACGGTTCCCTTGATCGTGATCGCCGATGAGTTCGCCGAGGACTCCATAGTGCATCGGACGCTGTTTCCCGGATTCGCCAGCGCGGGGCTCAGATTTGACTCCGGCTGGCCGTCGAGCGCCAGCGCGAACGCCGGACCGAGTGTTTGGGTGCACGAGCCCTGCGACGCAAATGCCGATGGCATGCCCAGGATTGGCTGGTCGAGTTCGTACGAGAACTCCAGGTCATCGGGCACCGGCGCCGCACTGGCGGCGGGCAGGGTGCCCATGGCGAGAGCCACAGATGCTGCGATTGTCGGCAGCCAGGTATACCGGCGCATACGACCCCCTCGGATCCACCGCATCCCGCGGTTGGCAGAAGTGTGAGGCTCCGGCGCGCGTGAAGCAAGGCGAACGGTAGGAAACCTCCGTCAGCCGAACAATTCCCCCATCGCCTGACCGAGGGCATCGCCGGATACCCAGGCCGACTGGGTCCGCGGGTCGCCGTTCCAGCCATCACCGGCCCGCCCGACGACACCATCGAGGGCGAAGGGCTCTGGTCGAGCATGCGCGGGCCGCGCGTACGTCCACCGCTTGACCGTGAACCATTCCGGCGCGGCACCGCTGGTGAGATTGCCCAGCACGGCGAGCATCGCCGGCGCTGCGGTCACCGGCTCCGCGAGGTGTCCCGCGGCGAGCACTGGCGTGGAGTGCGCGACGAGCACGGGCGCGTCATCACCGCGGCGCGATCCATCGTCGGCGACGAAGGACAGGACCGGATCGTCGTTGACAAAGGCGCCGTCGAAATCCCACGCCCGATCGGCATACACGGAGAGGAGTGCCATGACGGGCTCCCAGAGCGGAGCATCGGCACCGGCGACGAGTGCATCCATCTGCGGATCCGGGCCGCAGAGTGCCACGGCCCGATAGTCCCGATCGATGACACGCACTCCGTCATCACGCACCTCGATGTCGGTGACGTCGATGGGATGGCGGATCTCCACGAGATCCGACGGCAGCACGGTCGCTAGGTCCTCGACGAGACTGCGTAGCCCGCGCGGCGCGGCGTAGCGCATCGGTCCGGTCTTGGTGCCGAGCACCGTGCTGCCATCTGCGATGTGGAAGGTATCCGTCCACGGCCGCACCAGGCCGCGATCGATCCAGTCGCCGACGACGGTGCCGAAGCCCGGGTCGTCCACGGTGAAATAGGAGGCGCCGACGTCGACGACCCTGCCGTCGTATGGCGTGCCGGTGTCTCGGAGCGTCTGAGTCGCCAGGCGCCCACCGAGGCGGTGACCGCGATCGAAGACATCGACGGAGAGTCCGGCATCCGCGAGCGCCGTGGCGCAGGCGATACCACTGATTCCGCCGCCGATCACCGCGACATCAGCCATGGTCAGACCTAGCCGAGGCTCGCATCACAGTCGACGATGAAGGCTGCGCAACGCTCGGCCTCATCCTGCTCGCCGATCGTGGCCGCCGCGCGCTGCAGCGCGATCAAGCAGCGCAGGAATCCGCGATTGGGCTCATGCGACCACGGCACGGGACCGTGGCCCTTCCAGCCATTGCGACGTAATGCGTCGAGTCCGCGGTGGTAGCCGACGCGCGCGAAGGCGTAGGACTCGACGACGCGGCCCTCATCCCACGCTGCATCGGAGAGCACCGCCCAGGCGAGGCTCGACTGCGGATGGCGGCGGGCGACGTCGTAGGGATCCGCGCCGCCCTCGAGCTCCTGGCGTGCGTCGGTGTCATCGGGCAGCAGGGTCGGTGGGGGACCACCGAGGAGGTTCTCGTGCAGGCTCACGCGGCCATCATGCCCCGCGCCCGCGGGAGCCGCTGCGCTGCCCCGGCAATCGCCGCTGGTGTCAGGTGATCGACGCGGTGTAGATCTCGTCGATCGTCGCCTGCAGCGTGGAGGTGAACTCCGCGTCGCTCTGCTGCGCGGTGAGCCCCTCGGACAGCGCGCGAGAGAAGCTCGCGATCATGTCGTGATTGGCCGCGAGCATGTCGCAGGCATCATCGCGGGAGTAGCCGCCGGAGAGAGCGACCACGCGCAGGACC
>JAULZJ010000282.1:0-1643 GCA_032117435.1 Candidatus Nanopelagicales bacterium
GCGCACGGCGCGCGCGAGATCGCTGTCGAGACCGAAGGCATCGCGCGCCTCGATGAACTGCCAGACATTGCCGGGGAAGATGATGACGAAGAAGGCCGCGACGACCCACCCCACGACAGCTCGATGGCGCTGCACGAGGATCAGCGACAGGCCCAGCACGATCTCCACGACTCCGGACGCGTAGATGACGAATCCGGGTGCCGGCATCCACGGAGGGACCTGGGCGGTGAACTCATCGAAGGCGACGAAATGTCCCATTCCGGCGATGAGGAGGAAGGCGCCGAGCACGAGGCGAGCAAGCGTGGTGATCACCCCCTGATCCTGTCGTGTCCGAGTCTTTGCGGCACCCGCAGGCGCGGATCGGGCTACATTCACCCCGATGGACTGGGTCAAGGCCCTCGGCGTCGCGGTGCTGCTCATAGCGTCCTTCACCGCGGGTATCTGGCTTGCCATCGCACGTCCCGGGCCGATGCTCCCGTGGGAGTCCACATCCGTGGCAGCGTCGTCGAGTCCGAGCCAGGGCGAGACCTCACCTGAGCCGACACCGACGATCAGGACGCCGTACACCGGCCCGGTCCTCGCCTTCGGCGACTACGTGCTCATCAGTGCGAAGCGATGCCTGAAGAAGCTCGACTACGAGATCGATGCGACGACGGATCGCCGGGTGACCGATGCTGCGGTCGACCTGCGCGCACGCGGTAATGACATCCCCGACGGCGTGCTCATCCACCTCGGCGCCAACGGCGGCGCCACTGCACAGGATCTCGACGCCATCATGCAGATCCTCGGACCCGACCGCGCGGTGGTGTGGACCACCATCCAGATCCCCGACGATCCGGAGCGCTACACCTTCGAGAAGGACACCAATGCGGCCATCGCCGGCCTGGCGGAGTCCTATCCCAACGTGCGCGTCTTCAGCTGGAACGCCATGTCGCCCACCAACCCCGACTGGCTCAATGCCGACGGCAGCATGACCAAACTGGGCTGCCAGGCCTTCGCCGACTTCGCCGACCGGGTGATGCGGAGCTAGTCCTCCGAGCGGACGATCCACACCTTGCGCAGGGGCTCGGTGATCACCCATGTGGTGACATCGTCGGGGTGGAGTAACCCCACGACGCCCGGGGCCAGCTCGATCACATTACCGTGCTGATCCGTGACGGTACCGCGGCCCTCGATGACCACGAAGATCTCGTCGTCGAAGGAGTCGGTGGAGGTGCCCGCTGAGTGCTCCCAGACGCCGACATCGAAGCCGGCGTCGGACCACACCTCGGCGATTGACGTGCGCACCCCTGCGGTGACGGACTTCTCGCCCGGGAGATCGGACCACTTGGTGGAGATATCGCGTGCCTGGAAGGACTTGATCATGGCGGCAATCTAGCCGACCGCCGCCGATCGCCGAGGAGGGCGACGTACCCTGGTCTCGACCGGGGAGGGATATGGCTGAGCCGAAGACGCCACTGACGCCGCCGACAGCGCCCATCGATGACGTGTTCGACTTCTGCAACCACATCGCATGGCAGGCGGGCGGTCCCGTGCTCATGTACGACAGTGCGTGGGGTGTGATTGCCTATTCGACCCTGAACCAGGGGCTGGATGAGGTACGTCGATCCATCATCCTGCGTCGCGAAATCCCCACTGACGCC
>JAULZJ010000283.1:0-15571 GCA_032117435.1 Candidatus Nanopelagicales bacterium
ATGCCGTGGGACGCAGCGGCATCTACGCCATCGTCGCGGGCAATGCCTTCCGTGCGGGAAGCACCGAGGGCTCGGTGACCGGCATCGCCGACTCGGCGTTCCAGGCGCAGGCCGCCAACGGCCCCTACGCCGTACTCGAAGCCTTCGTCGCGGGGGTCGACGAGCAGTACAACGCTTCGACCTCGAGCGACACCGCCTCAGGTGGGTCATCGTCGCCGTTCATCCCGCTCGCCATCCTTGGCGTACTCATCGCAGGGGTCGTTGGCGTGGTCGTCTGGGCGCGTCGCCGGGCCAGGGCCGCGCAGGCCCAGCGCATCGCCGCCCTGCGCGGAGTGCTCGACGAGGACGTCACGGCCCTCGGTGAGCGTCTCGGCGCCTTCGACCTGACGGATTCCCGACTCGACGACTCCGGCCGCGCAGACCTGCAGAAGGCTCTCGACAGCTACTCGCGCGCCAGCGATGCTACGGGGCGCGCGACATCGGATGCCGACGTCACAAGGGCGACCAATGAACTCGAGGAAGGTCGCTACGCACTCGCGTGCGTCGAAGCACGCATGGATGGGCGAGCACTGCCCGCGCATCGTCCCCCGTGCTTCGTCGATCCGCGCCATGGCCCGAGCACCGAGGACGTCGATTGGGCACCCGACGGCGGACCCGCCCATCCGGTCCCCGCGTGCGCCGCCTGCACCGTGAGCCTGCGCTCGGGATCCGTGCCTGCCGCGCGCGAGGTCGAGACTGCCCAGGGTCGCGTCCCCTACTGGCGGGCGGGCACGGACTACGCCCCGTATGCCCGCGGCTACTACTCCAATTGGAGCGGCATCCTGCCGGCCCTCTTCATCGGCACGATGATGGCGAACGCCTTCAGCATGCCGGCGGCTGCCGCAGCGTCGAGCGGCCTCGGCCCGGCGGATTCCGGTGGCGGCTTCGGCGGCGGTGACTTCGGCGGCGGTGACTTCGGCGGCGGTGACTTCGGCGGCGGATTCGGGGGCGGGGACTTCTAGCGGAGGCCGACTCGTCGCCCGCGACCCGCCGCCCACATCCAGCGCCCCCTCACCCGCGCCCTCACGATGGCCACGGAAACAGGTCTATGGGCAGGATTTCGGGCGAATAGACCCGGCTCAGTGGCAATCGTGACCATCACGCCGCGCAGGACGACCGCCGCGGCCCACCGCGACTAGTCGTCAGCGGAGCGGTGCAGCCGGCGGGCAGCCTCCGCAATGGAGCCACTGAGGCTCGGGTAGACCGTGAATGTCGAGGCGAGTTGATCGACGGTCAATCGCGCGTCAACCGCCACGGTGATGGGGTGGATCAATTCGCTGGCGCGCGGACCGACGACCACTCCACCTATGACGATCCTCGAACTCGGGCGACAAAAGAGCTTGACGAAGCCGTGACGGATGTCCTGCATCTTGGCTCGCGCGTTGGTGCCGAGCGGGAGGAGCACCGACTCCGCGCCCACGATCCCCGCATCCACCTCGCGCTGAGTCACGCCCACGGTCGCGATCTCCGGAGTCGTGAAGACGGTGCTCGACACGTGGCTGCGATCCAGGGGCCCGACGGAGTCGCCCAGCGCGTGCCACATGGCGATGCGGCCCTGCATGGCCGCGACCGATGCGAGCATGAGGACACCGGTGCAGTCGCCCGCGGCGTAAACCCCACGAGCGCTGGTGCGCGACACGCGATCCACCACGATGAAGCCGCGATCATCGACCTCGACACCGGCCTCGTGCAGCCCGAGACCCTCCGTATTGGGTATGGAACCGAGGGCTAACAGGGCATGCGACCCCTCGATCTCCGAGCCGTCGCTGAGGGCCACCACGACACCGGAGTCGGTGCGCCGCACCGAGGCCGCACGCGACCGCGCGAGCACGGTCATCCCGCGACCCATGAAGGCCTCCTCGATGACCGCGGCCGCATCGGGATCCTCGCCGGGGAGCACGCGGTCGCGACTCGACACGAGGGTCACGTCGGAACCGAGCGCGTGATAGGCCGAGGCGAACTCCGCACCCGTCACCCCTGAGCCGACGACGATGAGACGCTCCGGGACATCGTCGAGGTCATAGACCTGATCCCATGTCAGGATGCGATCGCCATCGGGCCGCGCATCCGCGAGGATCCGCGCGCGCGCACCCGTGGCGAGGAGCACGACATCCGCATCCAGGGTCACCTGGCCCGTGTCGGTGGATGCCACCACGCGCGTCGCTGACTCGAGTCGCCCGTGCCCGCGGATATAGGCGACCCCGTCCCGGTCCAACCTCGCAGAGATGTCCCGACTCTGTGCCGCCGCGAGTTCCTTGACCCGTTGATTGATGGCGGTCATGTCCACGCTGAGGGTCCCCGCGCGCGGCGCTTCGCCGTGCACGCGGATCCCCAGGGAGCCCGCCTCGGCCGTGACGGCCAGGAGATCTGCCGTCGCGATGAGGGTCTTGCTCGGAACGCAGTCGGTGAGGACGGCCGAACCGCCCGGGCCGTCGCGATCGACGATCGTCACCTGGGCACCGAGTTGGGCGGCGACGAGCGCTGCCTCATAGCCGCCGGGTCCGGCCCCGATGATCACGACCTGTGCCACGGCGCCATTCTGTCGGACACCCCACGGAGGCCGTCCGCGCCCTTACCCTGGTGGCGTGGCGCTTTATGCGGCGTATGGCTCGAATCTCGATCCACAGCGCATGGCCGAACGGGCACCCTATTCACCCGTGGCCGGCACCGGGTGGCTCGAGGGCTGGCGGCTGACCTTCGGCGGCGAGGACCGTGGCTGGGAAGGCGCGTTGTCCATGGTTGTCGAGGAGCCCGGGAGTTCTGTCTTCGTCGTGCTGTACGACATGCATCCCCTGGACGAGGCGTCACTCGATGCGTGGGAGGGAATCTCCCTCGGCCTGTGGAGCAAGATCCGCGTGCGCGTGCAGACGCTCGACGGAAGCGTGCTCGCGTGGCTCTATGTCCTCGATGCCTACGAGGGCGGACTGCCGTCGGCGGACTACCTATCCATGATCGCCGAGGCCGCAGCCGCGGGCGGAGCGCCTGATGACTATGTCGAGCGCCTCCGCCGCCACCCCTGCGCCTGATCTCCGCATCGACTGTCCCGGAACCCGACATGCGCTGCTAGCGTCGCGGTCGTGAACGATATGTACGCCGACCCGCACGCCGTGGCGCGTGACGCTGCGGCCGCCCTCGCACAAGCCACCGGCGTGCCGCACCACGAGGTAGCCGTCGTGCTGGGATCCGGCTGGGGACCGGCCGCCGACGCGCTGGGCAGGACGGTCGCCGAGATCGATGCCGATGCCCTGCCGGGCTTCCGGCCGCCCGTGGCCGACGGCCATCACGGACATATTCGCAGCGTGGACGCTGACGGCACTCCCGTGCTCGTATTCCTCGGGCGCACGCATCTCTACGAGGGGCACGGCGTCGATGCCGTCGTGCACGCGGTGCGTACCGCCGCCGCTGCCGGATGCCGCGTCGTCGTGCTCACCAACGGATGCGGTGGGCTCGATCCCAGCTGGACACCGGGCACACCCGTGCTCATCAGTGACCACCTCAATCTCTTCGGCGTCACACCGCTGCGCGGGGCCACGTTCATCGACATGACCGACCTCTACTCACCACGACTCCGCGCAATCGCGCGCGATATCGATCCCACCCTGGATGAAGGCGTGTACGCGCAATTCCTCGGTCCGCAGTACGAGACCCCCGCCGAGATCGGCATGGTGCGCGCACTCGGAGGCACCCTCGTCGGGATGTCGACGGTCCCGGAGGCCATCGCGGCGCGCGAGGCAGGCCTGGAGATCCTCGGACTGTCGCTCGTCACCAATCTCGCGGCCGGCATGACCGGTGAGCCGCTCAACCATGCGGAGGTGCTCGCCGCCGGCAACGCCTCTGCCGAGCGCATGGGCTCACTTCTCGCACAGGTGATCCGGAGGATGTAGTGGGCTCCGACAGGGGCACCTGGGCCAACTCGCTGGAGGAGTGGCTCGCCGGCGACCCCGATCCCGCGACGCGCGACGGGCTTCGGGCGCTCATGGAAGCGGCCACGTCAGGTGACGATGAAGCGCGCGCGGAGATCGACGACGCATTCCGCGGGCCGCTCACCTTCGGCACGGCGGGCTTGCGCGGGCGCATGGGACCGGGACTCAATCGCATGAACCGCGTGACCGTCTCGAGCGCCGCGGCCGGGATCGCGGCGTATCTCGTCGCCCACCACGAGCACCCCGCGGCCGTGATCGGCTTCGACGCGCGTCACATGTCGGCCCAGTTCGCACGCGACTGCGCCGAGATCCTCGCGGGCGCCGGGGTGAAGGCCCTTGTCCTCCCACGCCCCCTGCCGACCCCGGTCCTCGCCTATGCCGTCCGCACACTCGGCACGGAGGCCGGACTCATGGTGACGGCAAGCCACAACCCCGCCCGAGACAACGGCCTCAAGGTCTATCTAGGCGATGGGCGCCAGATCGTGCCCCCCGCCGAGGTCGAGATCGCCGCTCTGATCGCGGCTGCGGGGCCGGTCGCAGACCTCCCCCGGTCCGATGACCACACCACACTCGGAGATGACATCGTCGAGGACTACGTCGCGCAGGCCGCCCGGGTGCCACAGCGCGACACACCCCGTGATGTCGTGAGCCTGCACACGGCGATGCACGGCGTGGGATCCACAGTGCTCCAGGAGGCAGCGATTCACGCCGGCTTCCCCGCACCCTTCACGGTAGTGGAGCAGAGCGATCCCGACCCCGACTTCCCCACGGTTGCCTTCCCCAACCCGGAGGAGCCGGGTGCGCTCGATCTCGCCATCGCAGAGGGCCGCAGGGTGAATGTCGACGTCATCATCGCGACGGATCCCGATGCGGATCGCTGCGCCCTGGTCGTCGGCGTACCCCACGGCAGGCCCGCCCACGCCGACGCGCACGTGCCGGGCTCGTGGGTCGCACTCAGCGGCGACGAGGTCGGCTGGCTGCTCGGCTGGTGGCTGCTGCGCCGTGGCGGATTCACAGGCACCATGGCGGCGTCGCTCGCCTCGTCAACCATGCTCGAGAAGATCGCCGCGGATGCCGGGCAGCCCTACGCCACCACGCTCACCGGCTTCAAGTGGATCTCGCGGGTGCCCGATCTCGGCTACGGGTACGAGGAGGCACTCGGCTACTGCGTCGACCCGTTCCATGTCGCCGACAAGGACGGCATCACCGCGGCCCTACTCGCACTCGAACTCGTGGCCGCCCTCAACGCGGAGGGACGCACCGTCCTCGACGTGCTCGATGAGCTCGCGCTGCGCCACGGAGTCCACGCCACGCGCCAGGTATCCCTGCGCATGCCGACACCCGAGCTCATCGCTGCCGTGGTCGAGGGGTTGCGCATCGCTCCACCCACGGATCTTGGGGGCCTGCCGGTCGAGGAGACGATCGACCTGGCCGACGGCTTCGACGGGCTACCCCCGACCGAGGGAATCCTGCTACGACTCCCCGGCGCACGCGTGATCGTGCGACCAAGTGGCACCGAGCCCAAGGTCAAGTGCTACCTCGAAGTTGTCCGGCAGGTCGACGGAGCCGGCCTGGCCCTCGCGCGCGAGCACGCGGAGGCCAGCCTGGAGCGACTGGACATCGCCCTGCGCGAGCGGATGGGCGCCGCCTGAACGCCCATATGCGCGCTGACGGCTGACATCACGATCCCGTGATGTACGCGCGAGTGAGGACCTGAAGCCGGACTACGCTGGCGGGGTGACCACCGCCTTCGCCACCGACGTGGCCATGAGCAATGCGACCCTGCGGCGCTATTTGCACGGCCTGCCCGGCGTCGACCAGGTGGGGGCCGAAGGGCGGGCCGCCATGCTCTCGACTCGGTCCATCAAGGCCGCCAGCAAGGAGCGCGCCATCGATCTGGCCATCTCCATGATCGATCTCACAACGCTGGAGGGCATGGATACGCCGGGCAAGGTGCGTGCCCTGTGCGCCAAGGCCCTGCGACCTGATCCGGCCGATTCGACGACTCCGCACGTGGCGGCCGTGTGCGTCTACGGCGACATGGCCGCGATCGCCCGCGGTGCCCTGGGCGCAGCACTCCACGTCGCGGCCGTGGCCACGGCCTTCCCGTCCGGTCGTGCCAGCCTCGCGGTGAAGCTAGCCGACACGCGAGACGCCGTCGCCAACGGCGCGGATGAGATCGACATGGTGATCGATCGCGGCGCCTTCCTCGCCGGCCGCTACCTCGACGTCTATGACGAGATAGTGGCCGTGAGGGCGGCCTGCGGCACCGCCCACCTCAAGGTGATCTTCGAGACCGGGGAGCTGCGCACCTACGACAACGTCCGTCGCGCCTCCTACCTGGCCATGCTCGCCGGCGCGAACTTCATCAAGACATCCACGGGCAAGGTCACCCCCGCCGCGACGCTCCCCGTCACCCTCGTGATGCTCGAAGCCGTGCGCGACTGGTACCGGCAGACCGGCCAGCGGATCGGGGTCAAGCCGGCGGGCGGCATCCGCACCTCCAAGGATGCGATCCGCTACCTCGTCATGGTCAACGAGATCTGCGGCGAGGCCTGGCTCACGCCCGACCTCTTCCGATTCGGAGCGTCCGCCCTGCTTAACGACCTGCTCCAGCAGCGCCAGCGCATGCGCACCGGCCACTACTCCGGCCCCGACTACGCCACGATCGACTAGGAGCGGCGATGACCTTCGATTACGCACCTGCACCCGAGTCGCGGGCTGTCGTGGACATCGCCCCCCACTACGGGCTCTTCATCGACGGTGACTTCGTCGAGACGATCGACGGGACCACCTTTAAGACGATCAATCCGGCAACCGAGGAAGTCCTCAGCGAGGTGACCGATGCCGGCGCCTCCGACGTGGAGCGCGCGGTCAAGGCAGCGCGTACGGCGTACAAGCAGACATGGTCCAAAATGCCCGGTCGTGAGCGAGCGAAGTACCTCTACCGCATCGCACGGATCATCCAGGAGCGCTCACGCGAACTCGCCGTCCTTGAAACCCTCGACAACGGCAAGCCGATTCGCGAGTCGCGTGATGTCGACATCCCCCTGGTCGCCGCGCACTTCTTCTACCACGCCGGCTGGGCCGACAAGATCGCGTACGCGGGATACGGCTCCACGCCCTACGGCGTCGCCGGGCAGATAATCCCGTGGAACTTCCCGCTCCTCATGCTGGCGTGGAAGGTGGCGCCCGCTCTTGCCTGCGGCAACACCGTGGTCCTGAAGCCCGCCGAGACCACCCCCCTGACCGCCCTCGCCTTCGCGGATATCTGCCGGCAGGCCGACCTACCGCCCGGGGTGGTCAACATCGTCACGGGTGGTAGCCAGACCGGCCGGCTCTTGGTCGAGTCCACCGGTGTGGACAAGATCGCATTCACCGGCTCCACCGAGGTGGGCAGGCAGATCCAACGCGCTGTTGCCGGCACCCGCAAGGGCTTGACCCTGGAGCTCGGTGGCAAGGCCGCCAACATCGTCTTCGACGACGCACCCGTCGACGAGGCCATCGAGGGCATCGTGAACGGCATCTTCTTCAATCAGGGGCACGTCTGCTGCGCGGGTTCGCGCCTGCTCGTCCAGGAGTCGGTGCAGGACGAGGTGCTCGACGCTCTCAAGAGGCGCCTGGAGACCTTGCGCCTCGGTGACCCGATGGACAAGAACACCGACATCGGCGCCATCAACTCCGCCGAGCAGCGCGCGCGCATCGAGGACCTGGTGAAGTCCGGTGAGGATGAGGGCGCGGATCGCTGGTCCGCGCCGTGCGTGATCCCCGAGCGGGGCTGGTGGTATCCACCCACGCTCTTCACCAGTGTCACGCAGGCGCATCGGATCGCGCGCGAGGAGATATTCGGTCCTGTCCTCTCCGTCCTCACCTTCCGCACACCCGATGAGGCCGTGGAGAAGGCGAACAACACGCCCTTCGGCCTCTCCGCCGGCATCTGGACGGAGAAGGGAGCGCGCACCCTCTGGATGGCCTCCCAGTTGCGCGCCGGCGTCATCTGGGCCAATACCTTCAACCGCTTCGATCCCGCATCGCCCTTCGGCGGGTACAGGCAGTCGGGTTTCGGCCGCGAAGGCGGCCGCCAGGGCCTTGCCGGGTATCTCAAGCAGGAGGTCGTGTGACGGAAGGCCGCGTCGACGTGCGCAAGACGTACAAGCTCTTCATCGGGGGCGCGTTCCCCCGAAGCGAGAGCGGTCGCACCTATGCCGTCACTGACAGCAAGGGCCGCTTCCTCGCCAATGCCTCCCTGGCTTCGCGCAAGGATGCGCGCGATGCAGTGATCGCGGCGCGAGCGGCCCAGCGGGCCTGGTGGAAGGCCACGGCATACAACCGTGGCCAGGTCCTCTACCGCATTGCCGAAATCCTCGAGGGGCGCCGCGGGCAGTTCGAGGATGAGGTCGAACGTGCCGAAGGCGTGTCAGGGCGCCGAGCTGCTGCGCAGGTGGACGCGAGCATCGACCGCTGGGTCTGGTACGCCGGATGGTCGGACAAGATCGCGCAGGTACTGGGATCCACCAACCCCGTCGCAGGGCCGTACTTCAACTTCTCCGTGCCCGAGCCCACCGGCGTGGTGGCCGCTGTCGCAC
The DNA here is from genome assembly GCA_032117435.1 of Candidatus Nanopelagicales bacterium. Lineage (GTDB taxonomy): Bacteria > Actinomycetota > Actinomycetes > S36-B12 > S36-B12 > Mxb001. The sequence goes on from JAULZJ010000283.1 coordinate 8,549, forward strand.
CTCAGCGACCTTCACTGCTCGGCCTGGTCAGCGTCGTCGCCCCGATCATCGTCAGCGGCAATGCCTGCGTCGTCATCGCCTCGGCAGAATGCCCGCTGCCTGCCATCACCCTCGCCGAGGTCCTTGCCACCTCTGATCTACCGGGCGGAGTCGTCAACGTCCTCACCGGAGCACCCGCGGAGATCGGGCCGTGGCTGGCATCGCATGCGGATGTCAACGCCCTGGACCTCAGTGGCATCGTCGATGATGGTGTCGCGACGGAGATGGCCGTCGCGGCCGCAGACACGATCAAGCGCGTCCTGCCGCCCACGACAGCACCCGACTGGGCTGCCGATCCGGGCCTCGGCCGCATCAGTGCCTTCGTGGAATTCACGACCGTGTGGCATCCCCAGGGCGTTTGACGGGTCCGAGTTCGTCGTCCACGACGCTGCCGAAGCCGATGTCCTGATCGCTGCTGCCCTGCCAACGCCAGCGCCGGATCGACTCTCCTGCGCTGGCCTGCATCGCGCCTGCACGGATTCGACTCGCTTGGACTGATCGTCACTGTCGGCAACGACCGGGCATTGCGTGCCTGGGAGCGCGCAGGCTTCACCATCGAGTCCACCGCATGGACGCTGCGGCCGCCCTAATCTTCGTCGTCACGGCGGCGCATGCGCATGACGACGACCACGCCGAGCGCAGCAACCGCTACCACGCCGAGAACCAGCGCGGCCCGCGGCGCCCAGCGCTTGGAGGTCTCCAGCGCATCCGCGGCCTGCACGAGCACGTCGTCAGCCTTGCCGAGGACATCGTCAGCGACATTGAGGACGGACTCCGTCTGCTCCAGAGCATCCCGCAGCCGGCCGAGGCCATCGCGGACTCCCTCCACATTGGCGGCTGAGGTCTGCAACTGCTCGACGATGCTCATACGACGATCCTACGCTCCGGCAGCGGCGTACGCGGGCTTGATGACGTCATCAATGAGGGCAAGCCGCTCATCGAAGGGGATGAAGGCACTCTTCATGGCGTTGACCGTCAGCCAGCGCATCTCCTTCACGCCCCAGCCGAAGGCCTCGCTCACCGCCATCATTTCCTGGGTCATGGACGTCCGGGACATGAGCCTGTTGTCCGTGTTGATCGTGACGCGGAATCGCAGGTCGGCGAGGACGCCGATCGGATGCTCCGCGATGCTCGGTGCGGCCCCGGTCATCACATTGGACGTCGGGCAGAGTTCCAGGGGGATCCGCCGGTCGCGGACATAGGCCGCTAGCGGGCCGAGGTGGTACGTGCCGTCGGGTCGACGCTCGATGTCGTCGACGATGCGCACGCCATGCCCGAGTCGATCGGCACCGCACCACTGGATCGCCTCCCAGATGCTCGGCAGGCCGAAGGCCTCACCAGCGTGGATGGTGAAGTGCGCATTCTCACGCCGTAGGTACTCGAAGGCGTCGAGGTGGCGGGTTGGCGGGTATCCGGCCTCCCGGCCGGCGATGTCGAATCCCACGACGCCCCGGCCGCGATACTCCACCACCAGATCGGCGATCTCGCGGCTTTTGGCCGCCGTCCGCATCGCCGTGAGGAGCGTGCCGATGCGGATTCCCGTCGCTCGCTCACCCTCGCGAAAGCCATCGAGCACCGCATCGATCACATCCCGCAAGGACAGCGCACGCTGTGTGTGGAGCTCGGGTGCGAAGCGCACCTCGGCGTAGGCGACACCGTCCGCAGCCAGGTCCTCGGCGCACTCGCGAGCGACACGGGCCAGCGCCTCCGGGGTCTGCATGACGCCGACGGTGTGCTGGAAGGTCTCGAGATACCTTTCCAGCGAGCCCGAGTCAGCGGCCGCCCGGAACCACGCGGCCAGGGCCACCAAGTCGGTCTCCGGCAGCCCGGTGTAGCCCGTCTCCGCGGCCAGGTCCGCGACGGTGCCGGGCCGCAGGCCCCCATCCAGGTGATCGTGGAGCAGCACCTTGGGCAGGGAGCGGATCGTCTCCTCGCTCAGTGCCTTCATTCCACGAACCTACCCGCCGCTCCCCGATGACTTGTCTTGACCCTGGGCGACGAGATTGCGTAGCACGCGCAGTGCGACCGACAGGGTTGCCAGGTCGCCGGTCTCGAGTGCGGCGATCTGGTCGAGGGTCGCCTGTGCGCGCGCAAGACCTTCGCGGTGCCGGTCCTCCCAGGTGGCGATACGTCGATCGGGCGCTTCAGCAGGATCGGATGCCGCGGCCACCCCAGCGGTCACTCCCGCGAGCGCTCCGTATAGGTCCGTGCGCAGGGCCTGCCGGGCCAGGGCAGTCCACCGATCCCCGCGCGCCAGTGCGGTGATGCGCGAGAGAAGCCGATCGACGTCATAGCGCTCCGACAGCGCGAAGTAGAGCGGCATGATCTCCGCAGGAGATTGGCCGACGGCATCTGCGATCTGCACGATGTCGAGGAGGGCGAACACGTCGAGCATGGCACTGGCCTGCTCGGCCAGATCCTCAGGCGCGCCCTGGGCCATGAAGGCGGCCGTGGATGCCTCCAGGCGCGTCCTCTCGATGCCGATGAGCGCACCGGGCACGCGCGGGGCGAGGGAGGTGACCGCCGGGCTGAATCGCGCGACCTCCGAAGAGACGTCGATCGACCCGCCACGCGTCTGGAGGAACCACCGGATAGAACGATCAAGGAGCCGCCGAGATTCGTGATGGAGGAGGTCCTGCACGGACGTCGATACGCGGTTGTCCAGCGCATTGACCGCGGCCCAGAAGGCCGGCAGGTCAAAGATTGCCATCGCCGCCGTGGCTGCCCGCACCACTTCGGCCGGGGACGCTCCGGTCTCCTCGCAGGCCCTGAAGACGACGGAGATGCCACCATCGTTGATGAGCCCGTTGACGACGACCGTCGTGATGATCTCGTCACGCAGAGGGTGCTCTGCAATGCCTTCAGCGAAGCGCTGGCGCAACTGCCGTGGGAAGTAGTCGACGGCGTATCGCGCGAACCACGGATCGGCAGAGATGCCGGCCCCCTCGAGGTCACCCGTCAGCGCGATCTTGGCGTAGGCGGCGAGGACGGCGAGTTCAGGCGACGTGAGACCTTGATGGGCGGCCGCGCGGGTGGTGATCTCCTCGTCATCCGGCAGGAACTCGATGGCACGGTTGAGAATGCCGCGGCTCTCCAGGTCGCTGATCATGCGGGCATGCACGGAGACCAGGGCCGGCGCTCCCCAGCGGGCATTGCCGAGCAGGACATTCTGCTCGTAGTTGTCGGTGAGGACGAGCGCGGCGATCTCATCGGTCATCTGCGCGAGGAGTGAACCGCGCTCCGCCTCGCTCAGGGCCCCGTCACGAACCGCGCGGTCGAGGAGGATCTTGATGTTCACCTCGTGGTCGCTCGTGTCCACGCCAGCGGAGTTGTCGATGGCATCGGTATTGAGCTGCACGCCGTGTCGGCTTGCCTCGACCCGTCCCAACTGCGTGAGGCCGAGATTGCCGCCTTCGCCGACCACTCGACAGCGCAGTGCATTGCCGTTGACCCGCACCGGATCGTTGGTCTTGTCCCCCGCATCCGCATTGGTCTCGTTCTGCGCCTTCACGTATGTGCCAATGCCGCCGTTCCACAGCAGGTCGACCGGAGCCGTGAGGATGCGCTTGATCAACTCCGCGGGCGTCAGCGCATCGACATCATCGGGGATGGCGAGTCGCTCGCGCACCTCGGGCGTCAGGGATATGGACTTGGCGCTGCGGGGGTAGACGCCCCCGCCCATCGAGATCAGGGACGGGTCATAGTCCTCCCACGACGAACGTGGAAGTGCCAAGAGCCGCTCCCGCTCCGCAAAGGATGCCGCAGGGTCAGGATCCGGGTCGAGGAAGATGTGGCGGTGGTCGAATGCCGCGACGAGCCGGATGTGCGGGGAGAGCAGCATTCCGTTTCCGAATACGTCGCCGCTCATGTCGCCGATGCCGGCGACGGTGAAGTCCTCTTCCTGAATGTCCATTCCGAGATCGCGGAAGTGCCTCTGGACCGAGATCCATGCGCCACGCGCCGTGATCCCCATGGCCTTGTGGTCGTACCCCGCGGATCCCCCTGAGGCGAAGGCATCGCCGAGCCAGAAGGAGTACTCCGCCGCGACCGAGTTCGCGAGATCCGAGAAGGTGGCGGTGCCCTTATCTGGCGCCACCACGAGATAGGGGTCATCGCCGTCATGTCTCACGACATCCGGCGGGGGCGCCACGACCCCATCGACGAGATTGTCCGTGATGTCGAGCATGCCCCGGATGAAGGTGGCGTAGGCATCGCGCCCCTCGCTCATCCAGGCGTCGCGTTCCACCTGGGCGTCGGGCAGGGACTTGGGCAGGAAGCCGCCCTTGGCGCCGACCGGCACGATGACGGCATTCTTCACCTCCTGGGCCTTGACCAGGCCGAGGATCTCGGTCCGGAAATCCGCACGTCGGTCGCTCCAGCGCAGGCCGCCGCGTGCGATGCGTCCGAAGCGCAGGTGCACACCCTCGACACGTGGCGAGTACACCCAGATCTCGAAGCGGGGGCGCGGTAGCGGAAGCTCAGGGATCGACGGTGCGTCCAACTTAATGGACAGGCGGTCGAGAGGGCGTCCCTCGGCGTCCCGACGATAGGCATTGGTGCGCATCGTGGCCGAGACCATGCCAAGCAGCGAGCGGAGGATGCGGTCCTCATCGAGACTGGCAACCACGTCTAGCTCCTCCCGGGCCCGTACGGTCAGGGTCTCCTGACGGTCCCGACGCCCGTCCTCGCGACGCGGGTCGAACCGCGCCTCGAAGATCTCCACGATGAGTTGGGCGATCGCGCGATTCGCCAGGAGCGCACTCTCAGTGAATTCCTGACCGAGGCTCGCCCCGGTTTGCTGCAGGTAGCGCACGTAGGCGCGCAGGATGACGATCTGCTCCCACGTCAAGGCGGTCCGCACCGTGAGCCCATTCAGAGCATCGGCCTCGCATCGGCCGTGCCAGATGGCGAGGAACGTCGCCTCGAACCTGTCGCGCAGGGACTCGAGATCGGGTACGTCGGAACTAGGGAGTTGGAAGCCGAGGTCATAGACATGGAGGGGTATGCGGCCGTCACGTGAGATGTCGTAGGGATGCTCGTCCTCGACGATGACGCCGAGCGACCCGAGCACCGGAAGCACCCGTGACAGGGAGATGGGCTCCCCGTCACGGATGATCTTGAGTCGGCGCAGCCGGGAGTCGTGGCCCTCAGGTGCGTAGAGGCGCAGGCGCACCTCCCCCTCCGGCGCTGCCTCGGCGATGAGGATGTCCTTGACTGCCGCCTCGGCGGGCACCTCCTGCTTGTAGGCCTCCGGGAATCCATCGGCGTACGCGGCGAGGATCTCCGCCGCGCGATGCTCCCCCACTCGCTCGACGAGTTCGTCGCCGAAGTCGTCATCCCAGCTACGCACGGCCCGGGCGATCTGATCCTGGACAGCGGCGACGTCGGCATCCCGGACCGTCTCGCCAGGTGCGGCCCGCACGACGAAGTGCAGGCGCGCCAGGACGGATTCGGAGACACGAGCGGTGTAGTCCAAGGAAGCGGCACCGTACGCCTCGCGGAGGATGTCCTGGATGCGTAGCCGGACCGCGGTGTTGTAGCGATCACGGGGGAGGTAGACGAAGCACGACATGAAGCGCCCGTAGGGATCGCGGCGCACGAAGAGGCGCGTCTGACGACGCTCGGCCATCTGGTGCACCGCCAGGGCTACTGCCGCCAACTCGGTCGGCTCGACTTGGAAAAGCTCCTCACGCGGATAGGTTTCTAGGAACTGCGTCACCTCCTTGCCAGAGTGCGAGCCAGGCTCGATGTCGAGTTCCTCCATGACTTGCGCCGCGCGCGTGCGGAGCACCGGGATCTCCCGCACGGACTGCGCATACGTCGAGGCGGCATAGATGCCGAGGAACCTGCGCTCCCCGATGACGCGCCCCGCGTCATCGAAGCGCTTGACACCGATGTAGTCCAGGTATGAGGAGCGGTGCACGGTCGAACGACTGTTGGCAGTGGTGAGGACGAGAATGCGCGGCTCCCGTGCCCGCGCGGCGACAGGGTCGCTCAGGTACGTCGCCTCGCGCGTGTGGTCGGGATCTGCCCGGAGGATGCCGAGGCCGGTGCCGGGGATGGCGCGGAGGCGATCACGACCGCCGTCACTGACAAGGTCGTACTCCCGGTAGCCGAGGAAGGTGAAGTTGTCGTCCGCGACCCAGCGCAGCAGGGCGGCCGCTTCGTCCGACTCCTCGACACTGATCCCCGCGGGCGGATGCTCCAGGAGGCCTTGCGCCGTCTCGAGCGCCTGCGCGCGCATGCGAGGCCAGTCCTCGACCGCCTCCCGCACATCACTGAGCACGCGGCGCAGTGCCGCTTCGACTTCCGACGCGGGCACCGCCCCGCGACCGATCTCGGCATGGATCCAGGATTCGCGGATCCCGGGCCCATCAGCGCCGACCCCCTCAAGCGCCCCCGTGATGTCGCGCTGCGCGGTGAGGACTGGATGGATGACCAGACGTAGTGACCTGCCGAGTCGCGTCAGCTCGGCCGCGACGGAATCGACTAGGAAGGGCATGTCATCCGTGACGATCTCGACGACAGGTCCGCCGCAGGACCAGCCGTCGGTGTCGTCCGTCGGCGTATGCACACGGACGCGGGATGTGCCGACGGGGCGCTCGCTGCCGAGCTCGACGTGAGACACCATCGCGCCCAGCAGATCCGCGGGCTGACGCGAGGCAATGTCCTCATCCGGGACATAGCGGTAGTAGAGGGGAGCAAGTTCCTCGAGGAGGGGACTTCCCGATGCCATCACCTCGACGTCACGCATGACGGAGTCGGCAGGGTGGTCCCCGCGGGGCAGCGCCATGGCCGTCGCCTCCTCCAGCCCTTAGCCCGTGTCAGCCAGCCTGCCAGATCCACCGCGCTCGAGGGCCACTCGGCTGGTGCGCAGGGAGGTCGCGAGGACTTCGATTCGCCGTCGGCTGTCCATGATGTTGCCGCCCATGGCCTCGAGGTCCTCGCGTCCGGGGCCGAGGACGGTCACGCGCGCGCCATCCT
>JAULZJ010000284.1:0-1884 GCA_032117435.1 Candidatus Nanopelagicales bacterium
CTCGCGATAGCGACGGTGACACCGGCGTCCCACAGCCGACGCGCGGGCGCGTAGGTCGACCGGGTCGAGAACTCCGCGCCGGGCACGAGCGTCGCTACAGTCCCCGACCCGGCGAGTGCCTCGATGTCGTCATCACCGAGGTGCGTGCAGTGGTCGACCGAGGCCGCTCCGAGTTCGACCGCGAGTCGCACGCCCTCTCCTTGTGTCAACTGATTGGCGTGGACGCGCAGGCCGAGTCCCTTGGCCTTCGCCGCCTCGAGGATCCGACGCGCCTGATCGACATCGAAGGCACCGCGCTCGATGAAGACATCGGCCCAGCGTGCATGCGGAGCACATGCTTCGAGCATCTCGCCAGCGACGAGGGCGACGTAGTCGTCGGGCCTGTCGGCGTACTCGACAGGCACCACGTGCGCACCGAGGAAGGTCGTCTCATCCGTCACGGTTCGTGCCGCGATGAGCGATCGAGCCTCGTCCTCCACCGTGAGGCCGTAGCCGGACTTCGCCTCCATCGTCGTCGTGCCCTGTCGCAGCGCCTCAGCCGCCAGGCGCGCGACATTGGCGGCAAGGGCTTCATCGCTTGCTGCTCTCGTCGCGGCGACAGTGGTCCGGATGCCTCCGGCGGAGTACGGCGTGCCGCTCATTCGCGCGTCGAACTCCGCTGCCCGATCCCCGGCGAAGACCGGGTGCATGTGCGCATCCACGAAGCCGGGGAGCACAGCAGCACCGGCCATGTCGTAAGCCACGTCGACGTCAGGGAACTCGGATGCGGGACCGATCCACGCTAAGCGACCGTCGACGGCCACCACCGCGGCATCGTGCAGGATCCCGAGCTGCCCCTCACCCGCGGTGGGATCAGCCGTGCTGAGCTCACCGATGTTGGTCCAGCCGACGACCGTCATGACCCCACCACCTGGCGGATCGCCCCATCGAGTTCGGTCGCGACATCGATCGAAACGTGGCGCCCTGCGCGCACTCGCTCGATCCCGTCCACCACGACGGTGCGGACATCCGGCGGTGCCGCAGAGTAGACGAGGGCGTCGACGAAGTGCTGCTGATCGTGGCCGGCGAAGCGGACGGACGAGGTGTCGATCTCGATGAAGTCTGCTGGCGCACCGACCGCGATGCCCTGCGTTGGCAGCCCCAGAGCCGAAGCCCCGCCTGAGGTCATCAGGGCAAGCAGCTCATCGCCGGTGAACGTGCCGCGACGACGGCTGCCCAGGCACAGGCGCGCACCCGCGTCGCGCAGCGCGGGGATCGGACCGATGCCATCGGCGAGATCGCGCTCAGTTGTCGCGCAGACGCACACGTGACTGCCAGCGAGGTCGCGGATGTCCTTGTCCGTCAAGTGCGTGGCGTGCACGGCCGTGAAGTCGGCCCCGAGCGCACCCGCCTCGCGCAGGATCTCCACCGGCGTGCGCCCATAGGCAAGTGCTGCCTCGTCGTTCTCACGGGGCTGCTCGGACACATGCGCGTGAAGCGGCACGCCACGCGCGCGCGCCACATCCGCGGCGCTCGCGATCGCATCAGGCGGCACGGCGCGGACGGAGTGCACGGCAAGTCCGTGGGTGACGAGCTTCTGCGGACGCAAGGAGGCTGTCCGCTCGGCCCACACGTCGACACTGCCGTCGCTGAAGCGCACCTGGGTCGCATCGGGCGCGACCCCCGGGCCGCCCGCGAGGTAGAGCGTGTCCAGCAGCACCAGCCGGATCCCGGCGTCCTCGGCGGCAGCCGCGAGGGCGTCCGACATCTCATTCGCGTCGGTGTACGCCGTGCCGCCGGGTGCATGGTGGAGGTAGTGGAATTCACCCACAGCCGTATATCCCGCGAGCAGCATCTCCGCGAAGACCGCGCGAGCGAGCGCGCGATAACCCTCGGGGTCGAGGC
>JAULZJ010000285.1:0-1784 GCA_032117435.1 Candidatus Nanopelagicales bacterium
CATATTGCACGGAGGCACGAATCGCCGATTCCGCGGCCGCTACGGTCTCTGAATCGAGGTCGGTGCGCGCACAGATTCCAGCGAGTGGGACAGGGAGTCCGGTCTTTGCTTCCCACCATGCCCCCAGGTCGATGACCTTCACCAAGCCGTGGTCGGCATAGGTGAAACGGCTCTCGTGGATGATGAGGCCCGCATCGACCTCGCCCTCCCGGACGGCCGCAAGGATGGTGTCATAGCGCATCTCGATCGGCTCGCCGAGGGTGGGTGCCGCGGTGCGGAGTAGCCGAAAGGCCGTGGTCTCACGTCCGGGGATCGCGATGCGTCCACGCGCCGCCTCTTCAAGCGACATCGAGGTGCGTGCGACCACGAGTGGACCGACGCCATAGCCGAGCGCTGCACCGCTCCGCAGCATGCGATAGCGGTCACCGACGCCAGCAAATGCCCCGACGCTGAGCTTCGTGAGATCGAATTCCCCCTGATGAGCCCGACGATTCAGCTCTTCGATGTCGAGAAGTACGGGGCGAATCGTGAATGGCACCGCCACCAACCCATGCGTGAGCGCGTGGAAGGCGAAGGTGTCGTTCGGACAGGGCGAATACCCAAAGGTCAACTCACGCATGCGGCGACCTCACGGACCAGCGCGGGAGTGACCGCGACGATTGCGCGGAAGGCCTCATCGAAGCGCCACCGTGATCGATCGGTCTCCTCGATCTGATTCGAGATCACGCGAATCTCGATCGCAGGGGCACCGGCCAGCTGTGCCGCACGCAGGACGGCAAAACCCTCCATGGCCTCGACGTCACAGTCTCGGGTGCCACCGATCCGTGCGCTCGTGCCGATGCGCAGGCCGCGCGCGGTTGGACAGGCGCGCTGGGCTGCGGCGATGAGCCGGGCGTCCGTCGCGATCTCTTGGATCGCCCACTCAGGACCGACCCCCAGGTCGCAATAGCAGGACGCCGATCCGATGATCACCGCTCCGGGCGCGATCCCGCTCGCGGTGCGCGCCCCGGCGATCCCCACATGCACCACGGCGGCAGGGCGCTCCATGGCGATCGCTGCCGCCGTTGATGCGGCGGCTTCCACAGGACCGACGCCACAGATCAGGGTGCGCCAGCCATCAGCCGGCGCGAGTTCGCGCGCCGTCGCCGCGACGACCAGAATCCGGGAGCGGTCGGCCACGGTGGCGGTTTAGTGCATCATCGTCCCGCGCGCCACGCCGAGGTGGTGCACGGTGTGATGTTCGCCGACGGTCATGAGGCCGATGAAGCCGAGGCCACGGATGCGCGCGACAGCCTTGGCGTCATTCGGGGTGGTCGAGGTGACGGTCACCTTGGCGCCCTCGGGAATCTCCTCGGTCACCCAGCGGACCCCTGCGCTCCCCATCATCTGGCCATGCTCCTTCGCCATCCGCCGAATCGCATCACGCACGCGACCGGTCCCAGTCACGGTGAAGGTGGCCCCGCCGGTGATCGGCTCGGTGCGCACCATCGCGCGCAGGGTGAGATCGTCCATGTCGATCAGGTGCTGCCGGAGCGCTTCGAGGTTCACCTTGCTCCAATCGGTCTTGGGGTCGGCCTCGAGGATGCGCACGATCTCGGCGATCGCCGCGAACGCGGCCTGTCCCGTCTGGGTCGCCGCCGTCGGCGCGGTGGCCCCCGCCGCAGGCTTGGTCGCTGCCCCGTGATCGTGGGACATGCCGGGGGCATGGGTCATGCCTTGGGCGGAGAGGGCGAGTGGCAGGGTGACTGCGAGGAAGCCGACGAGACGATGCATGGCAAGATGGC
>JAULZJ010000286.1:0-3115 GCA_032117435.1 Candidatus Nanopelagicales bacterium
TGATCCCGGTCATCGTGGGCCTGGTTGTCGGCGGCGCACTGGGCGCGCGGGCCGCCGAGGTGCTCGACGCCATGCTGCAGGGCGGTGTCGGAGCGCTCGCCTGGGCGTGGCAGGAAGGCGGGCGCACCATCCTCGGCGGCCTCACGGGCGCCTACGTCGGAGCACTCATCGGTAAGCGGCTCGGCGGCTACCCCGGCCGCACCGGCGACCTGTTCGCGCCTGCGGCCGCAATCGGCCTAGCCATCGGGCGGATCGGCTGCTTCCTCAGCGAGGCACCCGGCCGGCCAACGTCGCTGCCATGGGGCATCACCGTCGACCCGGCGGTGGCGGCGTCGATCCCCGATTGCCCCGGATGTGTCGCCGGGGTGCCCATGCACCCGTCTTTCCTGTACGAGATCGTATTCTTCATGGTCGCATTCGCCGTGCTGCTATGGCTGCGCGACCGCATCGACGCGCCGGGCGAGCTATTCATCCTGTTTCTCGCGGGGTATGCCGCGTTCCGGTTCAGCGTCGAATTCACCCGTGCCAACCCGCCCGACCTGTGGGGGCTCACTCGCTCTCAGGTGTTCCTGCTCATCCTCTCGCCGCTGCTCGCGGTGCGCGTCTGGCGCGCCGCCCGCCGCGGCGTCTACGAACGTGTCCTGCCCAAAGTCCGCATTCCAGTGGGAGGTTCCGCATGACCGAGTCCAACCCGCCCGAGCTCCCCGAGGAGTCAAACGCCTCTCCATCGCCGACGGAGGACGGAGGGCGACTCGCGCCGCCAGACGCCGCCGAGCCGCAGTCCGGCCGCTACTACGACAGCCGCACGCTGTGGTTGACCGCTGGCATCGTTGTCCTGATCGTCGCCGTGGGTACATGGTTGCTGCCTTACATCGGTCTGGTGGTGCCCTTGGTGCTACTCGTCTCCGTTTTCTTCCTCGCGGCCAAGAACCAGACCGTGCGCTACCGCAGCGTGCTGGCCGGGCTCCTGATCGGTCTGGGGGTCGGACTTCTCGTCACGGCCGGTGTGTGCACGGCGATCTTCAGCGGAAACCTCACGTCGCCGCTGTTGCCATGACGCTCACCCATGAGCCAAGCGCCACTCCGCAGCAGCTGACGCACGGCAGCGGGATGCCGCTGCGCGACGACCGGATCCACCGCTACGTCACGGCGTTCTGCCCTGCGTGCCCGCACGACGACCTGTCCGATGTGCGACGGCTCTCGGGCTGGCTAGTCGAGCGCGACGGACGCATGTGGCTCGAGCGCGGCTGCCCCGACCACGGCTTCGTGCGCACGATGTATGACGAGGACCCGGAGATCCTGCGCTACCTCGAGCAGTGGACGGCTCCGACGAAGTGGCATGTGCCCGACACCCCCGGTAACTACGACCCCGTGCCGGCGGCCTACCTGCGCGGGCTCGGCGAGATGCAGACCCAGCACACCTGCATCCTGCTCGAGGACATCATCGAGACCTGCAACCTGCGCTGCCCCACCTGCTTCACCGACTCGTCCCCCGAACTCCGAGGTGTGGTCCCGTTGGCGGACGTGCTGGCCAATATCGATCAGCGTCTCGCGCGAGAGAACGGGCGGCTCGACGTCGTCATGCTCAGCGGCGGCGAGCCGACGCTGCACCCGGACCTGCCCAGGCTGCTCGACGAGCTGGTCGCGCGCAACATCGTCCGGATCCTCATCAATACAAACGGCGTTCTCCTCGCGCGCGATGACAACCTGCTCGAGGTGCTCCGCCGCCACCGCAAGCGCGTCGAGGTCTACCTGCAGTACGACGGCCTGCGTGCCGAGTCGTCGCGTCACCATCGCGGCGGCGACCTCACCGCCGTCAAGGCGCGCGCCCTAAAGCGGCTCTCCGCTGCCGAGGTCTTCACGACGTTGACGATGACGGCGGCACTCGGCGTCAACGACGACGAGATCGGTGACGTGATCCGCGTGGCGCTCGCCACCCCGTACGTCGGCGGCGTCTCCATCCAGCCTGTCTTCGGCTCGGGACGAGCGGGCCTCATCGACCCGCTCGATCGGCTCACGCACACCGGAGTCCTCGCGCGCCTCGAGCCGCAGACCGACGGTCTGGTCACCTGGCGCGACCTCACCGCACTGCCGTGCTCGCACCCGCACTGCGCGAGCATCGGCTACCTCCTGCGCACCGACGATGGCGAGTGGCGCTCGCTCGTCTCGCTCATCGGCCATGACCGGCTGCTCGTAAACCTCGACCTGGTCGCCAACCGCATCGCCGACGACCAGATCCCCCGCGAGCTGCGCAAGGCCGCCAAGGCCTCGCTGCTCGGCCTCATGAGCGAGCAGACGTCACTGTCGCACCCCGACATCGGGGCGCTCTGGCGCGACGTGTGCGAGACCTGCGACCTCGGCATCGCCTCCCTGCTGAAGATAGCCGCGGCCGCGGGCCTCCCGGGCAGCCAAGAACGGCTGCGCCGGATGCTGGGCGAGCGCGTCGTCCGCATCTCGGTGAAGCCGTTCATGGACATGAGCACGATGATCGAGGAGCGGCTCACGCAGTGCTGCGTCCACGTGGGCACGAGGTCGCAGACGCAGGATCAGTGCGCCCCCTTCTGCGCAGTGCAGGCCTGGCCCCAGTTGTCGCGCCAGCGCATCTCCACGGCGGTCACCGACAAGGTCCTGATCCCGACGCCTACTCTCGTCACAGGAGGCGAGTCATGACAGCACCGTCGGAAGGCCTCGCGGGAGTGCCCGAACGTCCCGTGCCTGGCGAGCCCGCGGGCGGGTCGTCCTTCGACCCGCTGAAATTGTGCATCTTCACCACTGTCGCGCTGCTCGCATGGATCTTCGGACCGTTGGCTGTCGCGGTGTTCGCCGTCCTTGGCCTTGCCGGCTACTGGCAGGCCCACCGCGCAGGCCTCACCCGCAGTCGTTGCTACCTGCGCGACGTGCGCCTGGTCCTGCTCTACCTCGGCCTGGTCCTCGTCGCCGCGCTCGCCGGCATCGCCTGGACCGTCTACGGCTGGCTGCGCTGACGACGGCTGCCGTAGTGCCAACCGGCTACCGCCTCAGTGGCAGTGCCCCGGCTGCGGAGCCACGTCGATCCCCGGGCTGCGGCGGAAGAACCCCACTGGCTTGAGGTGGAAGCCGACGCGCTCGACGGGCA
>JAULZJ010000287.1:0-7616 GCA_032117435.1 Candidatus Nanopelagicales bacterium
CCAGAGAGTTCGACCATCGGCGTATTTCACCGCGCCGTCGCACTCCCCGATGACCCGGTCGTCGAAGAGGAAGTCCACTCGCCACCGGCGGCCGCTCGCCCCCGCAATCTCCGCCTGCGGAGTCGGCGGGGGAATTCCCGCTTCCAGGAATCTCGACCAGGAGATGCATTCCAGGACAGACTCCAAGCGCGGGTCGATCATCGAGACCAGTGAGAGTAGTTGCGATCGCCCCCGCAGGTCCGCCTCGTGAACCCGCCGCACCAACTCGCCGGCGATGGCGACGCGTGTGGCTAGATCATCCAGGTACCGGGCGAGCCCACCGCTGCGATCCGTGGGGTCGATGCCCTGAGTGAGCGCGATCTGCTGCCGCACTCCAGAGACCACGATCGAAAGTCGCTGCATTGCAGCGAGACCGGGTCTTGAGGCGACCTGGAGGGCGCACAGCAGGGGGTCCACCGCGCGCACTGCCGCGATTCCCTGTGCTTCGACGACGTGCTGATCATCGATATCCCGCTCGATGATCAGCACGCCGCCGGCCGGTCCACGTCGCGCGCTGCCTCGTGGCACGACGACAACCGGTAGGCGTTCCCTGCTGACACCCCAGAGATCCACATGCCAGAGTCGAGCCGCAGTGCGTTCGCCGGCAGATGCCGGGATTCCCGCGCGGATCAGGCTGTCGATGCGATCGGAGAGGCGCATCTCCTCCGCGATAGTGAGGTCACGCGCGCCCTCCGGCGCATTGAGTCCATTGGGCCGCGGAGATGGATCACTGCTGACGTTTGCCGCGCTTCGCCGATCCGGCTGCGAGTGGGGGCTGAGACGGTAGACGCCTGGACGAAGCCTGACAATCGATCCGGCTCTCGTCGCCGAGCGAACACGATGCGCAGCAACGCCCAGCCCGGCTGCTTCGTCGATCGTGAAGGAGCGAGATTCGAACCTCTCGTGAAGCGTGATGACGGTGGCGACAACTTCTGATCTAGGCATACCGGGATCGTGAGGTCGCCGGATCGACAACGCCAGTGCCCGCCAGGAATTGTGGATAGCGTCGCCACGGGTGTTCGTACGCGTGGATTACACTTTCGGGCCGTGCTACGTGTCATCCACGCGCACGGATCGCCTACGGCGATGCTGGCGTGGTGCGCGAGCGCAGGGTCTCGGGCATCGCGAGGACGAAGATGAGTGCGATCGCGGAGATGGCAGCGCCCGCGGCGAATGCCCACTCGAAGCCGTAGAGGTCGAGGAGCAGGCCACCGAGCAGCGGACCGATGACGGCGCCGATGTCCGACACCATCTGGAATGCCGCCACGACGCTACCGCCTTGCCGACCACCCATGATGTCGCCGACGACGGCGGAGGGTGCCGACCCCAGGAACGCCGCGCCGATCGACATCACGACCATGCTGAGGAAGAAGACGACGAGAGCGATGGAGAGCGACCCGGTCGTGAGATCGTCGATGACCAGCATGAGCATGCCGAGCACGGTCGCGATGGTCCCGATGATCATCGCGGGGCGCCGCCCACGCAGATCGGTGAGGCGACCCGCGGGCAGGAGGAACGCGGCCTGGACGACAGCAGCGACGAGGAAGGCCCATCCGGAGAGGCTCGGTCCCTGCCGGAGGCCTTCGACGACGAAGAGCGGGATGAGCGCGCTGCGCAGACCGAAGACGGTGAGGCCAGTCGTGAGATTGACCGCGAGGGCCGCACGGTAGGCGCTATTGCGCAGGGCGCCGCGCAACTCCGCCCAGCCGCTGAGGCGAGCCTCAGGCGCGCCGTCATCCCCGGACTCGATATCCGCTGACGCGTCGTCGGATGCCTCGACCTCAGCTTCGCGCGCCGCGAGCCGCGCGGGGGAGAGGAAGACGAGCGCGATGACGGTCGCGATGGCGAGCGTGCCAGCGTAGAAGAAGAAGGGCGCCCGGATCGAGATGGCGAGCAGGATCCCTCCGATGGCGGGGCCGGCCACACCACCGACGAGGAAGCCGCCCTGCCAGGCGGCCGACGCACGTCCGCGCTGGTCGGCATCCACCACGCGCAGGAGGAGTGCCATGGCCGAGACGGTGAACATTGCCGAGCCGATACCGCCCACGGCGCGCAGCACGATCAATTGCGGATAGCTCTGCGAGAGGCCTGCGAAGAAGCTCGAGATGGCGACGATTGCGAGTCCGACGGCCAGCACGTTGCGCTCGCCGAATCGGTTGGTCCAGGCACCTGCAAAGGGCGATGAGACGAATCGCATGAGCGCGAACGCCGAGACCACCGCCGAGGCCGCGAGCGCCGAGACGCCGAAGGAGTCCGCGAAGATCGGGATCGACGGGATGACGATCCCGAAGCCCAGGGCGACGAAGAAGGCAATGCTGGCGAGCACCGCCACCTCGACCGGCAGGTCCTTGAGCAGGGGCAGGCGGCTACGCACGATCCTCGAGCCTACGTCCCCGCGGGCAGCACCCGGTCGTCAGGCCGAGCGGCGTCGCCCCTTGCGCGCGCGGACGTAGTCGGTGACGACGTAATCGCCCAGCCGATCGCCATCGGCGGCGAAGACCCGGCCGCCATTGCGCCGGGCCATCGCGTCCAGGAATCGCTCCAGTCGCGGGTCATCTCCGAGGCGGAACCACGAGATGGGTACGCCGCGGCGCGTGAGCCGGTCGACTCCGGACACCGTGAGCTCGATCGTCTCCCGGTCCGGGGGCCAGTTGAACCACCAGTCCGCCGCACCCGGTCCGGGCAGCAGGTGGGCAGTCGGCTCGCCGTCGGTGACGACGAGGCAGATGCGCTCGGCGTCGCGATGCCGATCGAAGAATCGCTCGGCGAGCAGGAGGGCGTGATGCAGGTTGGTGCCCTGGATGTCCGAGGCCGCGAGGTCGACCAGTTCGTCGGGGCGGACCGTGCGGGCGAGATTGGCGAAGGCGATGATCTCGATGGCATCGAGGGGGAACGCCGTACTCGCCAGGGAGTGCAGTGCAAGCGCCGTCGTCTTGGCCGGACGCCAGGTGTCGTTCATGACCATCGAGAACGACTGGTCGACGAGGAGTGCGACGGCCGCGCGGGTCCGAGTCTCGGTCTCGCGCACCTCGAAGTCCTCTGCCGCGAGCCGCGCCGATCCCGCTCCCTCGATCATCGAGCGACGCACGGCGTTGCCGATGGTGCGCACGACGTCAAGTGGCTGCTCGTCGCCGAACTCCCAGGTGCGGGTCTGCCCGGTCAGCTCGCCGGAGGCACCCGAGGAGCGCACCTCATGCTCGCCGCGCGGGCCGGAGTCGAGATCGGCGAAGACCCGCCTCAGCGCGGTGCGCCCGATGCGTCGAATCGCCTTGGGCGAGAGCTCCATGCGCTCGGTGAGGTAACCCTGGTCGCGCAATTGCTGCTCGATGTCGCGCAGTCGCTCGACGTCGTCGCCTGCCTGCCGTCCGAGCGCGCGCTCGAGAGCCTCGACGTCGACGTCGTCGAGGGTGGCGCCCGGGTAGTCCTGGCCCAACTGCTGCTCGAGGGCCTCGAGATCGGCCATCTCGGCGAGCGCCTCGGTGGCGTCGGGCAGGCCGAGCCCCCGCTCGCCGCTCATGCGCTGGCGCCCCTGCCAGGGCAGGTCCGGGCGCAGTGCGCGCAGATGATCTTGCAGTTGCGCCATCTCCGAAGCCAGGTCGAGGTCCTGCCAGGCCTGCTCCATGAGGCCGGCGAGCTCATCGCGCTGCTCCGGAGTCATCGAATCGAGCATGCGCTGCATGGCGGCAGCCCGGCGAGCCAGGTCATCGAGCAGCTCCTCGAGGGACTGCGGATCATCGGGGAAGAGGTCGCCGTGCTTGCGCATGAACTCCCTGAAGCCCTCGGTGGTGTCCTCGCCGCGCCGATGCTTGTCCAGCATGGAGTTGAGGTCGGCCATCATGTCCTTGAGGGCCTTCTGCGCTGCGGGATCACCGGGGTTGCGCAGCGACTGCGACATCTGGCGGAATTGCTGGTCGAGCACATCGCGCTGCAGCATCTCGCGGATCTCGTCATACGCCGCCCGAGCCTCCGGGGATCGCCAGTCGTAGTCGGTCAGTTCGCGCACCGCGCGCGAGGTGTCATCGGGAAGCATGTCGAGCGAGGCCTCGCGGAAGCGCGCATCGTCGGAGGGGTCGGGGAAGAGCGCCCCACGCTCGTGCTCCAGCGCCTCATCGAGCTTCTCGCGCACCTTCTCGAGGAGTCCGTCAAGGCGCCCTGACTTCTGGAGTTCGCGTCGGCGCTGCTGGAGGCGACGACGCAGGTCGTCGAGGCCGCGTGCACCGTCCATGCCCCGACGCATCAGATCGCGCAGTGCCTCGCGGAGTGAGCTGCCGTCGAGCAGGCGATCGCCCAGGGCGTCGACGGCCGCTCCCGCATCGACGGGATCGGCGAGGGGGTCGGGGCCCCCGTGGAAGGCGCCGTAGCGGTAGCGCACCTAATCCGCCTCGACGGCGCCGTAGATGACGCGACCATCGGCCTCGTCCTTGTCGATGCGCCGGGTCAGCCACAGGCCCTCGAGGGCGAGCTCGATACTCGCCGCGGCAATGCCGGCGGTCGGCTCGGCATCGGGTCCCTCGACCGCGGCGACGAGGCGACCGAGCCCCTCCCAGGCGCCAGCGGCGGCGAGGAGGTCCGTCGATGTCACGAGGTCGCCGATCTCGATGGCAGCGCCGTCGTCGATGACCGTGATGAGGGGTGACAGATCGACGCCGCCGAGATGCCTGCGGAAGACCTCGGCGGTGGCCTTGCGGGCGAGATGCTGCAGGACCTCCTCCTCCCGGCCTTCCTCGCTCACTTCGAAT
Source organism: Candidatus Nanopelagicales bacterium (assembly GCA_032117435.1). Lineage (GTDB taxonomy): Bacteria > Actinomycetota > Actinomycetes > S36-B12 > S36-B12 > Mxb001. Next base: position 4,779 of record JAULZJ010000287.1, read on the forward strand.
TCGACCTTGCCGCGCAGGGTAGGCACCACTCCTGCGAGGTCGCCGATGCGCGCGACGGCCTCGTCGCCGGTGATGGCCGCGCGCCGCAGGGCTGCTCCAGCCAGTGCCTCGGCGGCGGCAATGGCGAATCGCGCGGATACGCCGCTGCGCTGATCGACCGCACCTGACTCGCGGACGAGCCGCGTGAATCGGGCGATGACCTCGAGCAGGTGGCGGGGCACGACCGCGACGAGATCACCCTCCTGCGCGATGAGGTCGATCTCATGCTGTACGTCGTACGGATAGTGGGTGGTGATCTCGGCACCGAAGCGGTCCTTCATCGGTGTGATGATGCGGCCGCGGTTGGTGTAGTCCTCCGGGTTGGCGCTGGCCATGACCAGCAGGTCCAGCGGGAGCCGCAGGGTGTAGCCGCGGACCTGGATATCGCGCTCCTCGAGGACGTTGAGAAGTGCCACCTGGATGCGCTCGGCCAGGTCGGGGAGCTCATTGATGGCGAAGATGCCGCGGTTGGTGCGTGGGACCAGGCCGAAGTGGATCGTCTCCGGGTCCCCGAGGGTACGTCCCTCGGCCACCTTCACGGGATCGACGTCACCCACGAGATCGCCGACGGAGGTGTCGGGCGTGGCGAGCTTCTCCCCGTAGCGCTCGCTGCGGTGCTTCCACGCGACCGGTGTCCCTTCTCCCAGCTCGGCGACGAGGCGGCGCCCGTAGGCGCTGACCGGCGCCAGTGGATCGTCGTTCACCTCCGAGCCCTCGACGATGGGGACCCATTCGTCGAGAAGTGCGACGAGGGTGCGGATGAGGCGCGTCTTGCCCTGTCCCCGCTCGCCGAGGAGGACGATGTCGTGGCCTGCCAGCAGTGCGCGCTCGACCTGCGGGATGACGGTGTCATCGAAGCCGACGATTCCCGGCAGGGTCGCCTCGCCCGCAGCTAGGCGTGCCGTGAGGTTGGCGCGGATCTCCTCCTTGACCGAGCGCGCCTCGTAGCCGCTGGCGCGCAGGTCGCCGAGCGTGCGCGGCAGGTGTTGCGGGACCGGGGGTGCGAGGCTCGTCATAGGACGACCGTACGTCAGGATGGTCGGTATGGCCCTCGGAGCCTTGGGTGAGGCACGTTGTGCGGCCACGCTGCGGCGTGGCCTGGACGCCGCGGTCCCGGATGCCGTGCGCTCGGCCCTGGACGACCTCGCGGCCGATCCCACCCTGGCCATCGTCGAGGTGAGTGCGCCGGGAGAGCCACTGCTGGCGGGCCGCGCGATGTCGCATGCTGCGGCGCTCATCGCGGAGGAGGCGCCGGGGTGCGTCGTCATCGGGTCCAGCGCCCACGGCGTGATCGGGTCCGACGACGTCGACCAGCGGTCCGCGATCGAGTCGGTGGAGCTGGAGCCCGCGATCTCCGTGTGGCTGGCGCACCTGCCCGGGGTGAGTCCTCGGGCCTTCCGCCTCGCCACTGTGCCGGGTCCGCAGGGCGGTCTGGCGATCACCGGTCTACCCGATCTCCACGACAGCGACCGGCTCGCGTTGCTCCTCGCAGACCCGTGGACGCTGCCGGCGGACGACGCAGTCGCGGCCTTCGCTCGCGGCGGCAGCCCGCTGCCTGTCGCGGGCGGCCTGGTCTCCGGCGGCCAGCGCCGCGGTGACTCTCGACTGCTCCTCAATGGCGCCATCTTCGACAACGGCGGGGTCGGCGTGGTGCTGGACCAGTCCGCACCCGTGCGCGTCGTCGTCAGTCAGGGCTGCCGGCCCATCGGCGATGCCATGACCGTGACGAGCGCGGAGGGCACCACCGTCGAGGAGCTCGCGGGACGCCCTGCGCTCGAGCGCATTCGCGAGGTCATCACCGCCCTGGACGCACCGGATCAGGCGCTTGCGGTGCGTGGATTGCACATCGGCATCGCGCGCGATGCCCACGTCGACGGCCATGAGGCTGCCGACTACGTCATCCGCGGACTCGTCGGTGCCGACCCCGCCACCGGGACGATCTCGGTGGGAGATGACGTGGCGGTCGGATCCGTCGTGCGCCTGCACTTGCGCGATGCCGACTCCGCAGACGACGACCTGCGCGAGGTTGTGCGCATCGCCCGTGCGGAGTCGGATCCGGCCGGGGCCTACCTCGTCACATGCAATGGCAGGGGCGCGGCGATGTTCACCTCGCCCAACCACGATGCCGAGGTCGTCAGCACGGGCCTCGAGGCGGCGGCCGTGGGCGGCTTCTTCGCCGCTGGGGAGATCGGCCCCGTGGGCGGAGGCAATCACCTGCACGGCTTCACCGCGGTGATGCTCGTGGTCGACCGCAGCTCCGCACCGGAATCCGCTGCGGAGGTACGTCGGCCCTCGGTGCACGAGTCAGTCCTCGATGAGGGACTCCTCGATGCGGAACTCCGCTCCCTCCTCGATCCGCCCTGATCATCCACAGATCCCCGCGCGGCATTGCCCACGGTGCCTTCCCGCGCCTTACGGTGTGCACGTGACCTCCCGTGACCAGCATCGATCCGCGGTGTACGCCGCTGAGGAGCAGTGGTCGCGACAGCTCGCTCGCGGGGGCACCGTCGACTTCTTCGGTTCCCCCCTTCACATCCCCACGGAGCGTCGTTTCGCCGACATCGCCTCTGTCCAGGCCTACGTCGACGCGGTTCTGAGCCTTATCGGCGTGGTCACGCAGTGGCCCGGAGCGACGCCCGTGCGCGTGCGGGAGCGCTCGGGCAATCGTCGAGCGCACTACTCAGATGGTGTCATCGCCCTGCCGATCCGCGGTGCCGTGGGCGAGCGCTGGGCTGCCCGGGAGTCCGTAGTGCTCCACGAGCTGACCCATCACCTCATCGCCCATTCCCATCCCCAGGC
>JAULZJ010000288.1:0-1616 GCA_032117435.1 Candidatus Nanopelagicales bacterium
GCGAGATGGTGGCTCAGGCTGCTGCTATCCACGGTCGCCTCGATTGCGTGATCAATGCTGCGGGCCTGTGGACCGAAGGGCGGAGCCAGGAGACGACCGAGGACGAGTGGGATCGCGTCGTGGGCGTCAATCTCAAGGCGGCGTACTTCGTCAGTTCTGCTGCGATCCCGCACCTGGTCACGACGTCAGGCAGCATCGTGATGATCTCCAGTGATGCCGGTATCCAGGGCAACGCCGGGGCCGCGGTCTACAGCGCGAGCAAGGGTGGCGTCAGCAACCTCACGCGTGCGCTGGCGCTCGAGCTCGCTCCGCAGGGCGTGCGCGTCAATGCCGTGTGCCCTGCCGACATCGAGACACCGATGCTCGAGGGCCAGGCACGGGACTTCGGCGGCGGCGATCCAGAGGCGTACTACGCGAAGCTCCGGTCGGCGTACCCCCAGGGTGAGCGATCCCGCTTCCTGCAGCCGGCCGAGGTGGCCGAGGTGGTGTGGTTCCTTGCACAACCGACTGCCGCGGGAGTCACGGGCGCCAATTGGTCGATCGACTTCGGACTCTCCGCCGGGATCTGATCCCCGGGGAGCGAGTCACTTGCCGTCGCGGCGGAAGACCAACTTCAAGGTGGCGTCGTCTGTCGGATCATCCGGGTTCGGGCCAAACGTGCCGGAGAGGACCATCTTCTGAGGTGCGCCATAGCGCGTGCCCTGCAACGTGATCTTCCAGGCGCGGAGGAACGTCGGGTACTCGTCGATGTTGAAGACGATGACGTGGGAGCCGGTGCCGGGCACGGTGGCGGTGACGAAGTCGCCCTTGCCGGGCGCGAGGAGGATCTCGAACCCCTTGACCGTTGACGCGTAGCGGTAGTTAGCCTTCAGGTCCAAGGTCATGCCCGCAGGGCACCTGTCTTCGTCATCAGGTGGGCCATCGCACTTCTGTTTCATGGTGCCGACCTGGACCGCGGTGAGTGTCCAGTTGCCGTAGTAGCCACCGTCGGCCTGCGCAGCCGGAGCGGCGAAGAGTGTGGACGCGGCGATGATGGCAGTGGCGGCTGCTGCGCCGGTGAGGCGCTTGCGGGTCGATGTCATGACTGCACTCCTAGGTTTTGCTGCATCATTGCCGGTGAGTGGGCTAGTTGGCATCGCGCTGGAAGACCAAACTGAGCTCGAAGAATCCAGTCTGCAGGGTCAGGATCATCTTGGTGGGCGAGCCGGAGCGCGTGCCTTTGAGGGTCATCTGCCATGCACTGGCCAGCGGTGAGATTCCAGTGGCATCGCCCTCGAGGACAAGTGCCCGCTCTCCTGTGCCGGGGAAGACGGTGGTGACGAAGGATCCCTTCCCATCCCCCCCTGCGCCCAGGAACATCACCCGGGCAACGAATGCGGACGCCTTGTAGCGGTAGTCGGATTTCAACGTGAGCGCTTTCCCACTGGGGCAGATGGCCGACCCGTCGCCCGTTCCCGCACACTTCTGCTTCTCGTCGCCGAGTTTGATTGTGGTGAGAGTCCACGTGCCGTAGTAGCCCCCGTCGGCCTGCGCGGACGGAGCGGTGACGATCACGGCACCGGCCATGAGGGCGGCGGCGCCCGCTGTGGCGACAATGCGCCTGAGTGTCAATGGCA
>JAULZJ010000289.1:0-2189 GCA_032117435.1 Candidatus Nanopelagicales bacterium
TGGCAGATTTCGGGCAAAGATCGACGCTGGCCGCAGACTTCAGCCCGCGAGGTAGCCGAGCAGGTCCTGCCGCGAGAGCACTCCGACGGGCTTGCCGTCGTCGAGCACGAGGATGGCGTCGGAGGACTCCAGAGCTGCGACCGCTGCCGACACGGGCTCGCCCGCGCCGACCTGGGGGAGTTTGGGTGACATATGCGCATCGAGGGTGTCGGCGAGCGAAGCCCGGCCGGCGAAGAGCGCATCCAGCAGGTCGCGCTCGACGACCGACCCCACGACCTCGGCCGCCATGACCGGGGGCTCCGCGCGCACGACGGGCATCTGCGAGACGCCGAACTCACGCAGGGTGTCGATGGCCTCGCGGACCGACTCGGTGGGATGAGCGTGCACGAAGGGCGGCAGGTCACCGGACTTGCCGCGCAGCACATCCCCGACGGACCGATCGCCCACGGCGGGCCCGAAGCCATAGGAGGCGAGCCACTCGTCGTTGAAGACCTTGGAGAGGTAGCCGCGACCGCTGTCGGGCAGGAGTACGACGACCATGTCGTCCGCGCTCGCCCGACGCGCGACGTCGAGCGCCGCGACGACTGCCATGCCGCATGAGCCACCGACAAGGAGGCCCTCCTCACGGGCCATGCGACGGGTCATCTCGAAGGAGTCCCGATCGCTCACGGCGATGACCTCGTCGGGGATAGCGGCGTCGTACGTGGTCGGCCAGAAGTCCTCGCCCACGCCCTCGACGAGATACGGGCGCCCGGTGCCCCCGGAGTAGACCGAGCCCTCGGGGTCCGCGGCGACGATGCGCACGCGACCGTCGCTCACCTCCTTGAGGTAGCGGCCGACGCCACTGATGGTGCCGCCCGTGCCGGCACCGGCGACGAAGTGCGTGACGCGACCGTCGGTCTGCTGCCAGATCTCCGGGCCGGTCGTCTCGTAGTGCGAGAGCGGATTGTTCTGGTTGGAGTACTGATCCGGCTTCCACGCCCCGGGGATCTCGCGTGCCAGCCGGTCACTCACGCTGTAGTAAGAGCGCGGATCCTCAGGATCGACAGCCGTCGGGCACTCGATGACCTCGGCACCGTAGGCGCGCAGCACATCCTGCTTGTCCTTCGACACCTTGTCCGGGCACACGAAGATGCACTTGTAGCCGCGCTGCTGCGCGACGATCGCGAGGCCGACACCCGTATTGCCGCTCGTGGGCTCCACGATGGTGCCACCCGGACCGATCAGTCCCTCGCCCTCGGCGGCCTCGATCATGCGGGTGGCGATGCGGTCCTTCACCGAGCCGCCCGGATTGAGGTACTCGACCTTGGCGTAGACCGGACAGGCGATGCCCTCCGTGACCCGGTTGAGTCGCACGAGGGGGGTATTGCCAATGAGCTCCACGACGGAGTCGACGACGCGCATGGCAGGAGAGCCTACGCTGGCCCCGTGAGCAAGTCCCCCGCCATCGCCCTGGCCGACGGTGTCTACCGCATTCCGACCCTGGGCGACTTCATCAACTCCTACGCATTCGTCGATGACGACGGGTCCGTGACGCTCGTGGACTGCGGAGTGAAGCGTGCACCCAAGAAGATCGTCGCGGCCCTCACCTCCATCGGCAAGCACCCGCACGATGTGCAGCGCATCGTGCTCACCCACGCGCACTTCGATCACGCGGGTGGCGCTGCCCGCATGGTGGAGGAGACCTCAGCATCCGGCGTGGACGTGCATGCGGATGACGCCGGCTATGTCCGCACCGGTACGCGACCGCCCGGTGATGTCGCCTCCACGGCGGGCCGACTCCTCGCTCGAGCGCCCTGGGGTGACTTCCGCGCCACGCCGGTCGCCGAGGAGCTGGTCGACGGTCAGGTCCTCGACATCGCCGGTGGCGTGCGCGTGCTCCACACCCCTGGTCACACGCCGGGGCATGTGTCGCTCCTCCATGCCTCGAGCGGAGTGCTGATCACCGGCGACAGCATCTTCAACATGAATGCCCGTATGTCATGGCCGACCAAGGCTGTCTGCACGTCGTTCCGACGCAATGTCGAGACGGCACACGTGCTCGGCGAGGTCGAGTACGCCATCGCGGCGTTCACGCACGGCCCGGAAATCCGCGATAACGCGCGGGAGCAGGTGCGCGACTTCCTGCGACGGGCGCGCACCTGATGCCCGGAACCCTCGCTCGGGCCGCCACTGCCGTGGGTGCCACC
>JAULZJ010000290.1:0-5870 GCA_032117435.1 Candidatus Nanopelagicales bacterium
TCGTCATCGAGAAACCCTTCGGCCATGACCTGGCCAGTGCGCAGGAACTCGATCGAGTGCTCAGCACTGCCTTTTCCCCGGATGAGATCTTCCGCATCGATCACTACCTCGGCAAGGAAACGGTTCAAAACATCCTCGCCGTCCGCTTCGCGAATACGATGTTCGAGCCTCTCTGGAACGCGAACTACGTCGACAACATCCAGATCACCCAGGCAGAGGACATCGGCATCGGTGGGCGCGCGGGCTACTACGACGGGATCGGTGCCGCCCGGGACGTCGTACAGAATCACCTTCTGCAACTACTGGCCCTCACGGCGATGGAGGAGCCGCTCTCCTTCCGCCCACATGAGGTGCGTCACGAAAAGGAGAAAGTGCTCAGCGCGGTGACCCTCCCCCACGACATCGCTGCCCACACGGCGCGGGGACAGTATGCAGACGGCTGGCAGGGCGGCGTACCCGTCCGGGGATTCCTCGAGGAGGACGGCATCCCGCCCACGAGCACGACGGAGACTTTCGCCGCCATCCGCGTGACGGTCGACAATCGCCGCTGGGCCGGCGTGCCGTTCTATCTCCGTACCGGAAAGCGGCTGGGTCGGCGCGTGACGGAGGTCGCCGTGATCTTCAAGCGCGCACCGCACCTGCCTTTCGACGCGGCGTCCGTGGGCGAGCTCTCAGACAACGCTCTGGTCTTCCGCATCCAGCCCGATGAAGGCGTCACGGTCAGGTTTGGCTCCAAGGTCCCCGGGACAGCGGGCATGGAGGTGCGCGACGTGACGATGGATTTCCAGTACGGCGATTCCTTCGTCGACACCAGCCCCGAGGCCTACGAGCGACTGATCCTCGACGTGCTTCTCGGGGAGCCGCCGCTCTTCCCCAACAGCACCGAGGTCGACCTCAGCTGGCGCATCCTCGATCCCATCCTGGACGTGTGGGCCACCCAGGGGCAGCCCGAGCAGTACGCGTCAGGGGGCTGGGGTCCGTCATGCGCCTACGACATGATTGCCCGAGACGGGCGCCAGTGGAGGCGGCCATGATTCGACTCGAGGACACGAGCGGCGGGGACATCGCCCGCGCGATCGCCGAGGAGCGCCACCGGATGGGCTCCCCCGCCACCGGCATGGTCTTGACCATGCTCATCCTGAGCGACGAGGAGTTCGCGTCGGATGCCACCGAGGCGGCCGTCCTCGCCGCTCGGCAGCATCCGATGCGGATCCTCACCCTCATCCCCCGGCCCGGACGCGGACCCGACCAGATCGATGCCCAGATCATGGTGGGTGGGGATGACGGTCCCGGGGAGGTGGCGATCGTCCGCCTGAGGGGGGACCGCTCCGGCCACGCAAACTCCGTCGTCATTCCCCTGCTTCTCCCGGATACTCCCGTCGTCTCCTGGTGGCCGCACGATCCCCCGCCCGTCCCGGCCGATGACCCCATCGGCCGGCACAGCCAACGTCGCATCACCGACCTCGCGACGTCAGCCGACCCCCTCGCCGCGCTCCGCGAGCGTCAAGCGGGGTACGTCCCCGGCGACTCGGACCTGGCCTGGACTCGACTCACCTCCTGGCGTAGCGCCCTCGCGTCGCTTCTCGACGACGACTCCACGATTGTCCGTTCCGCGACGATCGAGGCAGAACCGGACAACCCCAGTGCCGTCCTCCTCGCCGCATGGCTGCGGTGGGCGCTTGGTATCGATGTCGATGTGACTCCCGGGGGCGGACCCGGTATCACGCTCGTGGCCCTGGAGACGACCGTGGGGGCAGTGGTCCTGTCACGTCCCGACGGGAGCGTGGCATCGCTATCGCGGCCCGGCGTGCCCGAGTCCACCATTGCCCTGCCTCGACGCGGCCTGCCCGATCTTCTCAGCGAGGAACTCCGTCGGCTCGATCCCGACGTGGTCTACGGCGACGTGCTGCTTTCCATCAGGCCCTCCGCCACGGCATCCGCATGAGCGAACCCCGCATCGCAGTCGCGGAAGACGAACACGCCCTTGCTCACGACGTCGCCGAGGCGCTGGCTCTTCAACTCGCTTCCCCGGGAGATCACCACCTCGTGGTCACCGGCGGCGGGGTGGGCACCCTCACCCTCGCCGCACTCAGGCTCCGGTCACCCTCGATCGATTGGAGCCGGGTGCACATCTGGTGGGGCGACGAGCGCTTCCTTCCCGACGGCGATCCCGATCGCAACGAGACGGCAGCGCGCCTGGCGCTGCTCGACCACGTCCCGATCCCCGCGCTGCAGGTGCATCCCATGCCCGCCGACCGTGGCCAGGGCCTCGATGCCGCCTCAGCGCTCTATGCCGACGAACTAGCGAGACACGCCCGTGATGGTTTCGTCCCCGACTTCGACGTCGTTCTCCTGGGCATGGGTCCCGAGGGACACGTGGCATCGCTGTTTCCCCATATGGATGCACTGCAGGCGGACACGAGCACTGCGCCTATCCCGGACTCGCCCAAGCCGCCACCGGCGCGTATCACGATGACGCTGGCCTCGATTCGCTCCGCGCGGCGCGTCTGGATCGTGGCGTCGGGTGAGGCCAAGGCGCCCGCCGCGGCGCTCGCGGTGGACCCAGCGACATCCATGCTGGACCTTCCTGCTGCCGGAGCGCGAGGGCGCGAAGGCACCTGCTTGTGGCTCGACCGGGCGGCTGCCTCGCTCCTGTGACCGTTAGGACCGCCGGAGCTTCTCCAGCGCTTCCTCGAGGATGGCCGCGCCGTCCTCGTCGCTACGGCGTTCCTTGACGTATGCGAGGTGCGTCTTGTACGGCTCGATCTTCGGCGGTGCTGGAGGGGCCTGCTCATCTTGGCTGGCAGGCCAGCCGCAGCGTGGGCAATCCCACGTCTCCGGGACCGGCGCATCGGCGGCGAAGCTCGGGGTGGTCTCGTGCCCTCGTGCGCACCAGAACGTGACGAAGACGCGGGGCGCGGTCTCGCCGCGTTCCGCCTCTCCCATGGGACCGGCGCCGACACGGCTCCCACGGATTGCACTACCTCCGGCCACGCTGCCTCCTTGACAGGAAAGGTGAGGATGTCGCGCTGATCATGATCCTGTGCGGACGAGCAGGCCCACGGCGACAATAGATGCCGCCCAGATGAGACCGATGCCGATAGTGAGGCGGTCGAGGTTCTTCTCGGCCACCGAGGAACCCCCGATGGACGAGCTCACGCCTCCACCGAAGAGATCGGAGAGGCCGCCGCCCTTGCCGCGGTGCAGGAGGATGAGAACGATGAGGAGGACACTGGTGATCACGAGCAGGATCGCCAGGGCGATGACCAGGACGGTCGTCACGAGTTCACTCCTCCGTGTCGCGGCCCGGCACCCTGCCTGCAGCCGGCGATGACGGTACCACGCAGCACCCTCACTGCCCCTCGTCCGCCGCCGGGAGTAGCCGATAGCGGACGATCCCGACGAACTCGTCCGGATCCAGGCTCGCTCCGCCGACAAGGCAGCCATCGACATCCGGCTGCGCCATGATCGCCGCAACATTGGACACCTTCACCGACCCGCCGTAGAGGATGCGGACGTCATCCGCCACTCCACCGGCATGCTCGCGAAGCAAGGCTCGAATCGCCCCGCAGACCTCCTGGGCGTCCGCCGGCGTCGCGACCTCGCCGGTGCCGATGGCCCACACCGGCTCGTAGGCGATGACGACCGACCCCAGTGACTCAGCAGGGACGCCGTCGAGTGCTGAGGACACCTGTGCGACTACATGCTCGACCTGTCGGCCCTCCTGGCGGATGTCCAGGCCTTCGCCCACGCACACGATGGGGGTCAGCTTGTGCCGCATGCATGCTCGCACTTTCGCAGCGACGATGTCGTCGCCCTCGGCGTGATACTCCCGGCGCTCGCTATGACCCACCAGGACATAGGTGCAGCCCAGTTTGGCCAGCATCGCGCCGGAGATCTCACCCGTGAAAGCACCGGATTCGTGCATGGACAGGTCCTGCGCACCATAGGCGATCCGGTAGCCATCCCCGTCGATGAGCGTCTGGACCGAGCGCAGGTCGGTGAAGGGGGGGATGACGGCGACGTCGACAGCGTCGTAGTCGGCATCGTTCAAGGCGAAGGCCAGCTTCTGCACCAGGGCGATTGCCTCAAGGTGATTGACATTCATCTTCCAGTTGCCCGCCATGAGCGGCCGCCGATCATCGGTCACGACTTGCCTTCCTCGAGTACGGAGATGCCAGGCAGGATTCGACCCTCGAGCAGCTCGAGGCTCGCCCCTCCCCCGGTGGAGATGTGATCGAAGAGATCCTCGTCGATGCCGAGGGCGCGAATGGCCGCTGCGGAGTCGCCTCCCCCGACGACCGTGAAGCCCTCGGAGGCGGCCATGGCCTCGGCGACGACTCGTGTCCCCTCCGCGAAAGACGCGATCTCGAACACGCCCATCGGCCCGTTCCAGACGATGGTGCGAGCATCGCTCAGCGCGTCGGCGTACGTGCGCGCCGTGTCCGGTCCGATGTCCAGTCCCTTCCAGCCCGGCGGGATCTCGCCCACGCTCGTGATCCTGGTGGGGGCATCAGCTGAGATGTCCTCTGCGATCACCACATCGACGGGGATCAGTATGTCGACACCGGCCTGCCGGGCCCGCTCCAGGATGTCGCGCACCGTGGGCACCAGGTCCTCCTCCAGTAGTGAATCCCCTACCGAGAAGCCCTGTGCCCTCAAGAAGGTGAAGGCCATGCCGCCACCGATGAGAATGCGGTCAACCCGCTCCAGCAGGTGGCCGATGACAGCGAGCTTGTCCGAGACCTTGGCCCCGCCGAGGACCACTGCGTAGGGTCGCTCTGGATCCGTCAGCACCTTGGCGAAGCTGGCCAGTTCGGCCTCCACGAGCAGTCCGGAGGCGGAAGGCAGGAGTCGCGCCACGTCGGTCACCGACGCCTGCTCACGATGCACGACACCGAAGCCGTCGCTGACGTAGGCGTCGGACCAGGCGGCCCACTCGGCGGCAAGGCTCGCACGCTGCGCAGGGTCCTTGCTCGTCTCCCGGGGATCGAATCGCACGTTCTCGATCAGGAGCACATCACCGTCCGCGAGTGCGTGTACGGCGGCATCGACATCGGGGCCGCTCACCGAGCCGATGAATCCGACCTCAGCGCCGAGCAACTCGCCGAGGCGTCGCGCCACGGGTGCCAGCGACAACCCAGGATCCGCCTCGCCCTTGGGGCGGCCCAGATGGGCAAGGATGACGACACGCGCACCGCGCGAGCGCAGATCCGCGATGGTGGCCACGCTTGCTCGGATGCGGCCATCGTCCGAGATGACCGCCCCGTCGCCATCGCGGCCCAACGGGACGTTGAGATCGCTGCGCACCAGGATCGTCTTGCCCTGGACGTCGAGCTGGGACAGCGACGTGGTCACAAGCGTGCGCCGACGTACCGCGTCAGGTCGATGAGCCGGTTGGAATAGCCCCACTCGTTGTCGTACCAACCCACGACCTTGACCAGCGTGCCCATGGAATTGGTCAGACCGGCGTCGAAGACCACGGAGGCCGGATCCGTGACGATATCCGTAGACACGATGGGATCCTCGGTGTACTGAAGGATTCCCTTAAGGGCACCCTCGCTGGCAACCTTCATCGCCGTGTTGATCTCTTCCGTGGTCGCCGGCCGAGAGAGCTCCACCGTGAGATCGGTCGCTGAGCCCGTGGGCGTGGGCACGCGCATGGCGTACCCGTCCAGACGCCCCTTCAACTGCGGGAGCACAAGGCCGATCGCCTTGGCCGCGCCCGTCGTCGTGGGAATCATGTTGATGGCCGCTGCACGCGCGCGACGGAGATCGCTGTGCGGGAAGTCCAGGATGCGCTGGTCATTCGTGTAGGCGTGGATGGTCGTCATCATTCCGCGCACGATGCCGAATGAATCGTCGAGGAC
>JAULZJ010000291.1:0-5206 GCA_032117435.1 Candidatus Nanopelagicales bacterium
CTCAGGCAACTGCAGCAAGGACATGGCACGAAGTCTGACCACCGTTGGTGGCGGCTGTCCAGGCCAAGGGCCCGTCGTCCACAGCCACCGAGTGCTACGGGGCGGTGACGGGCACCGCGCGGAAGATCCGCGTCTGGTCGGACATCACACTGATGGTCAGTTTCCAGATCGGGCCCGAGCCCGCGGGGATCTCCCACATCCGGATGGCGCGATCAGCGGCTGCATTGAAGCCTGCCGTGGGGACATCGGCGAAGTCGTCGTAGAGATAGAGGTTGTAGGCGACGGCATCGTCAGGGATCGACACGTGCACGGTGAGGGTCATGGAGATGGGCGCGGGCGGCTGCTTGCCGACGGCGACGTTCCACTCGCCCTCGCCGTTGACGTCGGAGGTGAGGCGCACCGGGATCGTCACCCCGTCGACGTCTGCGATCCCTGAGATTGCGGTGGCGTAGTTGGCCGGCCTGTCGCGCAGCGAATAGACCGCCCCGCCCGGACGATTCGCCGCGGCGCGTGACCGCGGGAAATCGGAGAAGCGATAGCTGTAGAGGTAGGGATAGGTGGGCCCCACGTTGTGCAGGCCGTTGTCGCTGATCGTGATCGAGTCGCTCGGGAAGTAGCGGTCCCTGCCGGTGCGCAGCGATGTGGTCGATCCGATGCCCATCATCGGCACGATGTGGTCGTACTCGTTGTCGCCCGGTGGAGTCTCACCGAGGGTGGTGACGTTGTTGTAGAGACCCATGATGACGACGTCGCCGCGCAGGAAGCGGCCCTTGACCCAGCGGAGGTACTGCTCAGTGGAGCGCTGCTCGCGCGAGTTGAAGCGCGTGGCCTCCAAGCGCATCGCCTTGGCGGCGGAGAGATCGTTGACCCCCAGCAGGAGCTGAGCGGATGACCTCCACTGCGGCACGCCCGGTGACGCCAGGGAGCGCGCGGTCCACTGCGAGGTGTACTGGCCGTAGCGCATCCCCGCGCTGATGAAGCTCGTCTCGCCGCAGTAGCCGGCGTTGGCGTTCCACTGGAGTCGCGGGGCCATGTCGATCCCGCGCTGGTGCCAGACGGGGGCGGGGGCCGCGGCCACCAGCCCGGGCGCCGACGTCCACGCGAGGGCAGCGATGGTGGCAGCCGAGACGAGCCGTCGGATCATGCGCGGAGGCTACTCGGACCGACGGGATGGCGACACGCCCTTGAATCTCCCTGGTCACACGGGTCACGCCCGGAACACTGTCCCCTATGGCCTCGACCACCCCTACCCGCGTGTCCATCAGCGGGGGTAGGTCGGACGAGGGGGAGGCTCCGGTCCGCCGCTCGCTGATCCATCACCCGATGGGGCTCTACTACCTGCTCCTCGGGGCGACCGTCGCGCTGCTCGGCCTGGGCTTGCTCATGGTGCTCAGCGCCTCCTCGGTGCTGTCCATCAAGCTGCACGGCTCGCCGTACACCCTCGCGCAGCGGCAGCTGCTCTTCGCCGCCATCGGCGTCGTGCTCATGATCGTCGGCACGCGACTTTCGGTGAATGTATGGCGCCGCCTCGCGTGGCCCGCGCTCATCATGGCCTTCCTGCTGCTCGTCGCCGTGCTCATCGTGGGCGTCGAGGTCTCCGGCCAGAAGAACTGGATCGACATCGTCGGACCCTTCCGACTGCAGCCATCGGAGTTCGCGAAGATCGCGCTCATCCTGTGGGCGGCCGACATCCTCGCGCGCAAGGAGCCGATCCTCGATCGCTGGTCGCATCTGCTCGTGCCCGTGCTGCCGGTAACCGGCATGATCCTGGTGCTCGTGCTGCTCGAGGGCGATGTCGGCAACACCCTCATCCTCGGCGTCATCGCCTGCGGGGTGCTCTTCGCCGCTGGCGCTCCACTGCGCCTCTTCGTCGGCCTAGGTGCCATCGGGCTCGCGGGCATCGCCCTGCTCACGATGGCCGCGCCCTATCGGATGAGCCGCTTCACCTCCTGGCTCGATCCCTCCGCAGATCGCCTCGGCGAGGGCTGGCAGGTCACCCAGGGGCAGTTCGCCCTCGGCACGGGCGGCTGGTGGGGCCTCGGCCTCGGCGCGAGCCGCGAGAAGTGGGGATCGCTCCCGGAGGCGCACACCGACTTCATCTTCCCCGTGGTCGGCGAGGAGCTCGGCCTCGTCGGCACGCTCACCGTGCTCGTGCTCTTCGCCGTCATCGCCTTCGTCGCCTTCCGGCTGGTGCACTCCGCCGACGATGCCTTCGTGCGGCTGGCATCCGCCGGCGTGGGCACGTGGATCGTCTTCCAGGCAGTCATCAACATCGGCGCCGTGCTGTCGCTGCTGCCGATCACCGGCGTCCCCCTGCCACTCGTGTCCTATGGCGGCTCCTCGCTCGTGCCGCTGCTCATCTCACTCGGCATGCTCATGTCCTTCGCGCGGCGCGCGGGCGCGACGGCCGGCGGCGCACCCGTCAAGCCCGTGTCGCTCACCGTCATCGACGGTGGACCGGACGCCACGCCGCGATCGACGAAGCCCGCTCAGCGGAAGCAGACCAGCCCGACAGGGGCGGCTCGGCCGACCCGCCGGGCCAGCCCGACAGGGGCGGCTCGGCCGACCCGCCGGGCCAGCCCGACAGGGGCGGCTCGGCCGACCCGCCGGGCGTGATGCGGTGAAGGTCCTGCTCGCCGCCGGCGGCACGGCGGGTCACATCGAGCCGGCCCTCACGCTGGCCGACGCCCTCACTGCCGCGGACCCCGCGACCGAGATCGTCTTCGTCGGCCGCGCCGTCGGCCTCGAGTCCCGGCTCGTGCCCGAGCGTGGACGGCGCCTGCGCACCCTGCCTGCCGTCCCGATGCCCCGCAAGCCGTCGAAGGACATGCTGCTCATCGGCCCGCGACTGGCCGGCTCGCTGCGGCAGATGCGCCGGATCCTCGCCGAGGAGAAGCCCGATGTCGTCGTCGGCTTCGGCGGCTATGTCGCCGCGCCCGCCTACCTCGCCGCGCGATCGGCGGGAGTGCCGATCGTCGTGCACGAGGCCAATGCACGCGCAGGCATGGCCAATAAGGTCGGCGCACGCTTCACCCCGTGGGTGGCCGAGGCTGTCGCCGGGTCGATCCCCGGCGCGACGCACATGGGCATGCCGATGCGCACGTCGATTGTCGCGCTCGACCGCGCGGGGCAGCGGGCTGCGGCACGCGCGCACTTCGGGCTCGACCCCGATCGGACCACGCTGCTCGTCTTCGGCGGATCCCTCGGTGCGAAGCGGCTCAATGAGGTGGTCACCGGCGCCGCTGCCGACCTGCGCGCCGCCGGGGTGCAGGTGCTGCACGCCGTGGGGGAGAGCGCGATAGGGGTGGTCCCTCCTGGCGACGATGCCATCGCCTATGTGACGCTGCCCTACATCGACCGCATGGACCTCGCCTACGCCGCAGCCGACCTCGCCATCACGCGGGCCGGCGCGATGACGTGCGCCGAACTTGCTGCTGTGGGCCTGCCCGCGGTCTACGTGCCCCTGCCCATCGGTAACGGCGAGCAGCGCCTCAACGCGCAGCCGGTCGTCTCGGCGGGTGGCGGACTGCTCATCGAGGATGCGGACTTCACGCCCGGCGCCCTGCGCGCCCAGGTGCTGCCCCTCATCAGCGATCCTGACCGCCTCGTCGCCATGGGGCGCGCGGCCGCCGGGCACGGCGTACGCGATGGTGCCGATCGACTGGCGGACATGGTGCGCGCGGCAGGGGCATCCTGATGGCCCCCTCGCTCGATGGCGTCACGCGCGTGCACCTCATCGGCATCGGCGGGGCGGGCATGTCCGCACTCGCGCGACTCATGCTCGCGCAGGGGGTGCCCGTCTCGGGCAGCGACGCGAAGGAGTCGCGGCGGCTGTCGGCGCTGCGCGCCCTCGGCGCCGAGATCCACGTCGGTCACGGCATCGAGTGCCTCGACGGCGAGCCGGCGGCGTCCGTGGTGGTCGCCTCGACCGCGATCCCGCCGACGAATCCCGAGGTGGTCGAGGCGCGACGTCGCGGCCTGCCGGTGTGGACGCGCGCCGAGGCACTCAACGCGGTCATGGCCGGTCGACAGCCCATCGCCATCGCCGGCACGCACGGCAAGACGACGACGACATCGATGGTCACTGTCGCCCTGCAGGCCTGCGGCGAGGATCCGTCCTTCGCGATCGGCAGCGAGCTGCAGTCGTCGGGGACCAACGCGCACTGGGGGACCGGCCCGCACTTCGTCGTCGAGGCCGATGAGTCCGACGGATCCTTCCTCGCCATCACACCCCGAGTCGCGGTCGTCACCAATGTGGAGGCCGACCACCTCGACCACTGGGCCGATCTCGCGAGCATCGAGGACGCCTTCGTCCGCTTCTGCGCGGCGACCAGGGATGTCGATGGCATCGCCGTCATCTGCGCGGATGATCCGGGCGCGCGTCGGGTCGCCGATCGGGCTCGCGCGGAGGGTGTGCGCGTTTTCACCTATGGCCAGTCTGCGGATGCCGACGTGCGCATCACCGAGCCCACCGCGGGCGCGCGCGGGTGGTCCTTCGGCATCGTCGACCGCGGCGTGCGTCGCGGCACCGTCACGCTCCAGGTGCCGGGACTGCACAACGCCCTCAATGCCGCTGCGGCATGGGCGGTCGCCGCGGTGCTGGGCGCCCCGGTCGCCGAGGCTGCAGAGGGTCTCGCGGAGTTCACCGGCACCCAGCGCCGCTTCGAGCTGCGCGGGCAGGTCGACGGCATCCGCGTCTACGACGACTATGCCCACCATCCGACCGAGGTGGAGGTGACACTGCGCGCCGCGCGCGAGGTCGCCGGGGAGGGCCGCGTCGTCGTCGCCTTCCAGAGCCACCGCTACACGCGCACCGCGGTCTTTGCCCGCGACTTCGGGGAGGCGCTCGGCCTTGCCGACGTGGTGGTCGTGCTCGAGGTCTACAGCGCGGGGGAGCAGCCCATCGTGGGGGCGAGCGGCTCGGTGATCGCGGCGGCGGTGCCCCTCGCTGCCGAGCACGTCCACTTCGAGCCGTCCTGGGCGCAGGTGCCGCGGGCCGTCGTCGAGCGCGTGCGCTCCGGCGATGTGGTGCTCACCATGGGAGCGGGTGACGTGGGCCTGCTCGCTCCCCAGATCGTCGAGATGCTGCGGGAGCGCGCGTGAAGCGCTGGCTCATCCCGCTCGCGATCGTCGTCCCCATCCTCGCGGCCCTCGGCTGGCTGCTGTGGTTCTCGCCGTGGTTCGCCGTCGCGCAGGTGCAGGTGAC